>DAOVJS010000196.1 GCA_030673105.1 Spirochaetota bacterium | reverse complement strand
TAATTCTACTTCTTTTCACTATCAATATCGGCATACTAGTTATTGGTATTCCCCTTGCCCTGATTATGGCACTCGGTATGACGGTTACTATTTCATCTATCGGAAGCTTTACGATAGTTGCTAAAAAAAGTATACTTAAATTTACATCAACCCGGTATGTATTGAATTTAATTCTGTATTCAGGATTAAAAATTTCAGGTGCATTTTTTATTGTTGTAATCGGATCCTTGATACTGCTGGGAAATTTGTAAAATGCGCTCGATTTTATCCCAGATCATTAAACTGCAGGGTATACAGCTTGTGATATATTCCCTCTTTCGCCAGAAGAACCCGGTGACTGCCCTGTTCGACAACTTTCCCCCTGTCAATTACAATTATCTTATCAGCATTTTTAATTGTGGAAAGCCTGTGGGCTATGATAATAGATGTCCTTCCCTCGGTGAGGTGAATGATGGCATCCTGGATCAGCTTTTCAGTTTCAGTATCTATGCTCGATGTTGCCTCATCCAGCATGAGAATTGACGGATTGAAATACAGCGCTCGGGCGAAAGAAAGAAGCTGCCTTTCCCCTGCGGAAAAAGTCGCCCCCCTCTCCATCACAGGCTCCATCTCACCTTCGGGCAGTTTTTCAATGAACCTGTCTATATGTGTGGCCCTGCTTACAGTTTTAAACATCCGTCCGTTGTAGGGCAGACCAAGGGTCACATTTTCCCTGATATTTCTGGAGAACAGAAAAACATCCTGCATGACTGAAACGATATTTTGCCTTATTACACTGTAGGGTATGTCATTAATGTTTGTACCATCGATGAGGATACTTCCCCGCTGAATCCTGTAAAATCTTGAGAGGATGCTGATAATGGTGGTTTTCCCTGCCCCTGTTTCACCTACAATCGCCACTGTTTCCCCGGGCTTCATCGAAAATGATATTCCCTTTAAAATCCACTCTTCCGGCTTATAAGAGAACCATACATCGTCAAATATTATTTCACCCCTGAACCTGTGAGACCTGTTAACAGGTTCATCTTCATCTATTTCTTTAACGGCGTCAGCCTTCAGGATGGAGATCAGCTTTTCTCCGGCAGCTGTCGCGCTCTGCATAATATCAAACTTCTCCGAAAGGTCCCGGACCGGGGCAAAAAACCTCTCAATATAAGCGATAAACATAACGAGAAGTCCGAAAGAAATCCTGTTCTGGCTGATCCCGCGTGCACCAAAATAGATAACAGCGGCTATAGAAAACCATCTTAAAAAGCTGATGAGGGGCCTGAAAACAGAATAGATATACAGCTGTTTCAACTGAGCCCTGTAAACCGCTGTATTCATTTTAATATACTTTTTCAGGTTGCTGGCCTCCCTGATAAAAATCTGAATAATGCGTATTCCGGTTATGGTTTCATTGAGGAAACTGTTCAGCTCAGCAATTTTTGTCCTGATTGACCTGTAAGCGTTACGCACCTGAACCCGGAAAATAATCGTGAAGAGCACGACAAACGGGTAGGAAACTGCCACTATGAGAGCAAGATATAGATCGGTGAAAAACATCACAAGGGCAATTCCCAACATCATGAGTATATCCTGAAAGAGAGTGATGACCACAGAAGAGAAAAACTCATTTAATGTTTCTATGTCATTCGTTACCCTGCTGACAAGTTTACCTATAGGGTTTTTATCATAATAGGAGACTTCGAGGGTCAGAATATGGGAAAAGAGGTCTTTTCTTAAATCCTTCATGGCAAGCTGGGACAGTTTCATCAGGAATATGATCTGGATGTAGGAGGAACCAAACTGTACCAGCAGTATTCCAATAATAAAAAAAATATACTGAACAATATTAACAAAATCTTTTGACCTCAGATGATATATCTCCGCTAACTTGAACCTCCCCATTACAGATGTATTGAAAAGGTAAAGGGAATCACCAAACAACAATATATCACCGCTCATAATATAGGATTTTATCTTTTCTTTAAGCTCTCCCTCCAATACCGGCGACTCAATGAGTGTGTACATGTCTTTTGAGAATACCCCGGAGTTTTTAAGTTCCTCCTTCTTTTCTCCGGAAAAATATTTTAACCGGGACTGGAACAGAAAATAAGTGCTGTCAGTTAGATATACACCCCGCCTGAACTGTCTTTCATCAAAACTGCCTCTATCATCAGGCACATAAGCACTTAGGTGAACAATATATCCCTGCTTGAAAATGTACCTGTCTATTATGACCTTTAAAAGATAGGGCACAGAGAGGTTTGCCCCTGTAATAAGCAGGACAAACAGGAGCGCTGTAATGAGATATTTCCTGTATACAAAGACATAGCCGAAAATAAGCCTCAATACATCCCTGCTGTAAAGTTTCTCATCCCTCCCTGAATCTTCCTGATAGTAATCCACCTGCATGTCCTCGTCTCATGTTTCAGATAATCTGCTCTTCTAACTGCTGCAGCTCATACAGTTTACTGTAATACCCTGCCTTTTTAACAAGGCTGTCATGGCTGCCCCGCTCAATGATCTTACCTTCATCAAGAATAATTATTTCATCACAATCTTTAACTGTTGAGACCCTGTGGGAGATAATAATCATAGTCCGCCCGGCACTTTCTGAAAACACATTCTGTAAAACCTCGCGCTCTGTTGACGCGTCCACCGCGGACAGCGCATCATCAAGAATAAGAATATTCGGCTTAATGATAAGCGCGCGTGCTATGGACAGCCGCTGTTTCTGCCCTCCGGACAGGGTAATGCCTCTTTCTCCGACAATAGTTTCAAACTTATCATGAAAATCCATTATCTCGCCGTATATGGAAGTAAGTTTCGTTATCCTTTTAACCTCCCCGGATTCTACTGAAAACTCATCGAGACCAAGTGTAATATTGTTTTTAATAGTTTCTGAGAATAGAAATGGATCCTGGGGGACATATCCGATTGAGCCTCTCAAAAGATTTAAGGGGAAACGGTGGATATCCTGTCCGTCAATTAAAATCTGTCCTGCCTCAAGAGGAAATAGACGGAAAAAAAGAGATGCAAGTGTTGATTTCCCTGAACCGGGTTTTCCCATAACACCGAGAGATGAACCAGCCGGTATTCTTAGGTTTATACTGTTTAAGATTTTTCTTCCTTCCTTTGAATAACTGAATGTGAGGCCCCTTGTCACCACCTCGCCTTCAATATTTTTAATTTTGGTATTAACATTAATGGAATCAAAAACTTCGGGTTCCTCGTGCAGCAGCTCGAGTATTCTTTTTGATGAAGCGATACCTCTCTGAAGAATCATAAAAACCCAGCCTGCTGCCATAACGGGCCAGATAAGCAGATTGATGTACAGTGTGAAGGAAACAAATTCACCGAAAGTAAGCGCGTTCATAATGACAAACCGGCCCCCAATAAGATACAGTATGGCAAGCGAGAGGTTCGCAAGAAGAGTTACAGAAGGAAAGAAAAAACCCCACACTCTGATAAGCTGTATGTTTTTTTTCACGTAATCTTCACACTTCTTTTCAAATCCGAAGGTTTCACTTTTCTCCTGTACAAATCCTTTTACCACACGGATTCCTGAAAAAGATTCCTGTGTATGAGATGAGATAGCCGCAAATGATTCCTGAACAGCTTTAAACCTCGACTGGATTAAGGGGCCGTATTTAAATATCATCAGCAGAATAAGAGGAAGCGGAATCACAGTAAAAAATGATAACCTCACATTGATTGAAAACATGAAAAATAGCGACAAAGTTCCCATAAAGATCGCGTCTGTCAACGCGATGAATGCCATTCCCGTTGCCATCCTCACGGCGTTCACATCATTTATCATCAGGGCCATTAAACCGCCTGTCTGTATTCTGTTAAAGTACGAAAAGCTCAGGAGCTGCATGTGTGAAAACATATCCTCCCGGACCTCTTTTTCTATTTTCCGTGACGTACCGATAATGAAAACCCTCCAGAAAAAACGAAGGATAACCATGCCGACAGCTAACAGAAGTATAATGAGAGTATTTTTCACAATCAGAGCGTTTGAAAAAACGGCTTCACCAAGCATGTCAATTGTCTTTTGAATTACCTTCGGGATCATGATCTGGATAAAATCGACAGCCATAAGAAGTAAAATGCCTGACAGGACACCCCATCCGTGCCGCTTCACGTAGGAAAATAAAAATAAAGCAGCCTCCCGTCTTTTCTCCTTCTCCATCCCATTTTCTTTTTGATTTTTTTTCATTTTCCGGTCCCGCCGGCACCGTCATGCTGATTAATTGTATTTACATATCAAGTCACTAAGGCTATCTTGAGATTTCAAACTTTCCTGGTGAAAGAAAATATATGCTGAAAATTCTAAT
>DAOVJS010000212.1 GCA_030673105.1 Spirochaetota bacterium | reverse complement strand
CACTTTCTGAAGAAAGAGTTCTTGCCCTGAGCCTGGACGAGATGAAATATTTCCGTTCATATTTTGAAAGAGGTGATGTTAAGGCGAAACGAAAAGACGCGGGGATCAGCCCGGATCCCACGGATGTTGAGCTTGAGGCATTCGCCCAGACTCAATCCGAGCACTGTAAACATAAGATATTCAACGCGACAATACATTACACTGAATGCGGAAAAACCGAAACCATAAGATCTCTCTTCGAGACCTGTATCAGGTCTGCAACCCGGGAAATATCCGGAGAAAAGGACTGGCTTGTATCGGTCTTTAAAGACAACGCCGGGGTTATACGTTTTAATAAGGAGTATAACCTCGCTTTCAAAGTTGAAACCCACAATTCACCCTCGGCACTGGACCCCTACGGGGGGGCCATTACCGGTATTGTAGGCTGCGACCGTGACCCTGCCGGTACAGGCATAGGTTCGCGGCTTATTGCCCACACCGATGTTCTCTGCTTTGGTGACCCTGAATACAGGGGTGAACTGCCGCCAAGGATGATGCATCCCAAACGGATCATGGAAGGAGTAATAAAGGGTATTGAGGACGGCGGAAACAAATGCGGGATACCGACGGTCAATGGAGGCGTAATATTTGATGGGTCCTACAGTGGAAAACCTCTCGTTTTTTGCGGAGCTGTGGGAATAATGCCGGTTATGATTGGAAAAACCGCTACTCATGAAAAAGAAGCAAAACCGGGAGATGTTATTGTCATGGTCGGAGGGAGCATCGGAAAGGATGGAATACACGGGGCAACCTTTTCAAGTGAGGAGATAAAGGAAACCTCGCCGGTTCAGGCTGTCCAGATCGGTGATCCCATTACACAGAAAAAGATGCTGGATATGCTCCTTGAGGCTGAAAACAGTCTGCTGTACAGGGGCATTACTGATAATGGCGCGGGAGGGCTTTCTTCATCTGTTGGAGAAATGGCAACGCTCTCGGGCGGCGCGATATTAAAGCTGGAAAATGCTCCTCTAAAGTATCAGGGTCTTGATCCGTGGGAAATCCTTCTTTCCGAGGCGCAGGAGAGGATGACTCTGGCCGTCCCGAAGAAGAGCCTGGCAGAATTTTTATCCCTGGCGGAAAAAAGGGATGTTCTTGCCGTTCCCATAGGTGAATTTACTGATTCGGGCTATTTTCATGTGAAATACAGGGGGGAAACTGTCTGCTATCTAAGTTTAGAGTTCCTCCATTCGAGTATACCCATGACCCTTGATGCAGTGTGGGATAAACCGGAAATTCCCGAAAAATCTCCAATTCCCGGGAAGCCGATATCGGAGATAATTATCGAAATGGTTTCTGATCTCAATGCGTGCAGCAGAGAACCGTTGATCAGGCGTTATGATCATGAAGTGGGAGGTAATACCGTTGTTAAACCGCTTGTGGGCAGTGATGAGACAGGTCCTTCTGACGGAGGTGTGATTACTCCGGTCCCGGAAGACCGGAGGGGATTTGTGCTTTCTGCCGGAATAAATCCTTTTATATCCAGGGTCGATACATACAACATGGCAGCCCTTGCTATTGATGAAGCACTCAGAAACGCTGTCGCGGTAGGGGCCGACCCCGAGTATGTGGCTCTCCTGGATAACTTCTGCTGGCCGGACCCTGTATATAACAGGGAAAAAACACCTGACGGAAAATATAAATGTGCACAGCTTGTCCGCGCGGCAAAGGGCCTGTACGATACCGCGATTGCCTATAAAACTCCGTTCATTTCCGGTAAAGACAGCATGAAGAACGACTTTAAAGTCAAGAACCATAAGGTAAGTGTGCTTCCCACTGTACTTGTTTCAGCAATAGGTATTATCCCGGATACCCATAAATGCGTGACGTCAGATTTCAAATTCGCCGGGGACCTCATCTATCTTCTGGGAAAGACCGGAAGGCACATGGGGCAGTCACTCTTTTACAGGAGATACGGAGGCGAATCGGACAGCATTCCGGAGGTAAATCCTGAGCAAAATATGAAGATTTACAGGGCATATTTTGAAGCGGGAAAAGCAGGCCGTATCGCGAGCGGTCATGACCTGTCTGAAGGGGGGCTTGGAACGGCACTTGTTGAGTCATGCGTTGGCGGCAATATCGGCGCGGAAGTTGATCTGAATCTACTCCGTGAAAGCGAGTTTCTGGGGGATGAAGAGATGCTTTTTTCAGAATCATCGGGGAGATTTTTAGTGAGTGTAAATCCGCGCTGCGAGGATGCTTTTCTCAAACATATGAGGGATGTACAGGCGCAGAAAATAGGCATGATTTTAAACGAAAAAAAGCTAATATTGTTCGGAAAAGGGAAGAAGGAGTTTGCAAACCCCGGTATCGGGCAGCAGGAAAAGAGGGAACTGGCAAACCTCGACATCCGGGAGCAAGGAAAGAAGGAGCTTGCAAAAGTCAGCATACGGGAGCTCAGTGAAGCATTCAGGAAACCGCTCTACGCTGTTTTAGGAATGAAAGATTAATTACCGGAGTAAACTTTAAGAAAAGGCTATTGGCAGGTTGGAGGCTGCCCCACAGCCTCTATTATAAATTAAACATAAAATAGTAAGTTAAGGAAAGTAAAGGATACCGCAGTGGGAACAAATAGTCCGGAAGCCCTGGTATTAACCGGCTACGGAATAAATTGTGATTATGAAACCTGTGAAGCCTGCAGCCGTGCAGGTTTTACGTCCCGAAGGATTCACATTAATGATATCCTTGAAAGCAGCGCAATGCTGTTTAAATATAACCTTGTTGTATTCCCGGGCGGGTTTTCATTTGGAGATGATTTAGGATCCGGTGTAGCGTTTGCTTCGAAGGTACGCTTTTCAGCTGCGCGGGATGGTAAAAAGCTCTATGATTCACTTATGGAATATATACTGAGGGATGGCCTTGTCCTGGGTATTTGCAACGGCTTTCAAATACTGGTCCGTCTGGGTATTATCCCGGCGGTTAGTTCCGGTTACGGCACACAGCTTGTCACGCTGGCGCCTAATCGGGATGGTTATTTTATAGACAGATGGGTGCACCTCAGGGTAGAGGAGGACTCACCAAACATATTTACGAGGGGAATAAAAGCTTTACGGCTTCCTGTAAGGCATGGTGAAGGGAGATTTATTTCAAAAAACAGCAATATTTTAAAGTTGATTGAGAAAAATAACCACGTATCACTCAGATACAGCGATCAAAATGGTACTCCTGCCGTGGAGTTTCCTCAAAACCCGAATGGATCTGAAAACAGTGTTGCCGGTATTTGTGATCCATCAGGGAGGATATTCGGGTTGATGCCTCATCCGGAAGCGGCGGTAAGTTTTTTCCAGTACCCTGACTGGACAAAGAGAAGGGAGGAGGCATTTAGAAAAGGCATTAAACATACAGGAGTCGGTGACGGGTTTTTTATATTTAAAAATGCTTATAACTATGTAAAATAAACGACGGGAAAGGTGATCCACAATTATTAAGTTAAAGGATTAAAAAATGGATAAATTACACGAACAATTTATAGTTGATAATTCAGGAAAAAAAATAGCTGTTGTTCTACCGCTTGAAAATTATGAGGAACTTCTTGAAGATCTTCATGACCTTGCTATTATTGCAGAACGAAAGGATGAGACAACCATTAGTTTTGATGAACTAAAAAAAGGGTTGAAAAAAGATGGACTCATTTAAAATCGATTGGAAAGTTTCATCTGAACGCGACATCCGAAAAATTGACAGACAGTTGATTCCCAGAATATTAAATGAAATTGAATCTCTTGCTGACAATCCCTTTCCAAGGCAGACAAGGAAACTTAAAAACTCTGAATCGAGCTACCGCTTACGAATCGGAGAT
>DAOVJS010000048.1 GCA_030673105.1 Spirochaetota bacterium | reverse complement strand
TCTACTGTCAGGTGTATTTATCGTTGCTGGAATAATAATCAGTATTATCCTTGTCCTATTTATAAAACGTATTGTCATAAGTCCGGTACTGCAGATTGGCACAACGGTGAACAGAGTAGGGCGCGGCGATTTTGACGCCCGGGTCCCTGTGAGATCAATGGATGAGCTCGGACAGCTCGGGAACGAGATAAATCAGATGATCCAGGGGCTTGAAGAAAGATTTCACTTATCAAAATATGTTTCAAAGACTACAGAAAATCTTATTCGGCAGAGGAGAAAAATCGAAAAGGTTGGAGAACGTCAGAATCTGACGGTTTTGTTTTCGGATATCAGGAACTTTACACGCTATTCGGATGAAAACCCGCCGGAAAAGGTCATAGAAATCCTTAATAAAATCCTTCAGGCACAGGCTGAGATGGTTGAGCAGTTTCAGGGGGATGTTGATAAGTTTATCGGCGATGCGGTGATGGCGCTATTTACCGATGAATACATGGCTGTCCAGTGCGCTTACAACATGGTCCGTGCCGTGCGGAATGTTGACAGACAGTATAATTCGGGGTTATGCATCGGTGTAGGAGTTAATTCGGGTGAGGTGATCCTTGGCAATATCGGTAGTGAAACCCGTCTCGAATATGCGGTCATTGGTGACGTGGTGAATGTTGCCTCCCGTTTGAGCGGTCTGGCGAAGCCGAATATGATTCTCATCTCCGAAACAACAATGAAACAAGTGGAAGGAAAAGTAAAGGCAAAGCTTATATCTGACCAGCAGATTAAAGGTAAAATCTGCAGTATAAACTTTTATGTGGTGCAGGCTGTTCAGGATGAAACAACCGGCCGATTACTGCGATAAATTTTTTATTGCTTCCATGTCTTACAAGATTTATCTTATATTGTATCATTTGAACAGGGCGTCCTGGTACAGGGTTAGTGAATAAATACATAAGTGTTGATTTTTCGATATGCATTCCTTCTGAATGCGATAGTAAAGGGGGAATTTGCAGGGCATCAGAGGAATGCACAAAAAATTTACTGGAGCAGGAAGAGCCCTATGAGGCTCCTGTTCTTCTTTCAAGTAAAATGTGTGTTGGGTGCAGTGATTGTGTCAGGGCATGCCCCCTGGGAGCAATAAAGATAGAAAGCGGTTATTAAATAATCAGCAGCCTTTCACCTCCTTGAATACGTTTTTAAAAAAGTTTAAACAGCTGATTTTCTTTATAATCAAGTTATAGTTCATTTTTTCACGGGGCTTCAGTTATTGGTTTTTGATCGTTTCAAGCATTGCAAGAATATTATCCATGGGGATATCGGGCGGCATATCATGGGACGGTGAAAGAATCAATCCCCTGAACTTTCCGGCTAATTTAAGCCGGCTGTCGACCTCTTTCCGCACGTCCTCCGGTTTTCCAAACGGCAGTGTTTTTTGAATGCTCAGGCCCCCGTAAAACGCGAGTTTACCGGAATATTTTTCAATTATACCTTCAACATCGATTGCCTCAGGCTGAAAGGGATTGAACACATCCACACCAATTTCTATGAGGTCATCCAGTATGACGGTGATATTTCCACAGCTGTGGATAAAAACATCGTACCCCTTTTCATGAGCGCGGCCGTACATCTTTTGAAGATACGGCCTGATAAATGTCCTCCATGTGCCAGGGCTCATCAGCAGTCCCCTCTGGCCTCCCCAGTCATCGCCGAAATAGATACCGTCTACCGGAAAATTTATAAGATTATCAATAATTTTAAGATTGAAATCTGTAATTTTGTTAAAAAGCTCATGGACAAATGAAGGGTTTTGTATGAAATCAACCATGAGATTTTCCATACCCCGTAAAGACCAGGCCCTTTCGAAGAGACTGTAAGAGAACTTGACCAGGATGTATCTATGGGGGCCTGCTTCTATGGCAGGATTGAAATGTAAATACCGGGAGGGGTCGTCCGGGTCCGGGAACTTTAATTGATTCAGGTCCATACCGTCCAGCAAACAGTTAACAGGAGTTCCTATGTCCCTGTCAATTCTTCTGTCCCAGAGCACACCCCACTCGTCCGACCATATTCCCGGTTCAACCTCTTTCACGCTGTTTACAGCCCTGTTCCTGAGGTTTGTGATATGATTTCCAAAATAATCATCGAGCGGATTATATTTAAAAATATTCTTTCCAAGGACCGTGTGATTCACTCCCGAAAGTTTCAGTGATTTCATTATTTTGCCTGCAATTTCAGTTGTATAATTTATCTGCCACGGCACTCTATCAGTTTCCCTGAACTGAATACAATTCTTGATGCGCTGTTTTTCATTCATCCGGGTCTCTCCAGACGGTTCATCCAAATATTTTTATTTCATGTAATAAGAAACTCATTTCAGGCCGGAATAAATGCAACCTGTTCCTGCAGACAACCCCGGTCCGTCAATGTTTTATATCTACCAGAAAGTCTTTAACCCTGATATTTTGTAATCATCAAATTGACTGTCTTTTGTAATTAAGATTAATTTTCTGTTTATTGCCTGCCATATGATGAGCCTGTCAAAAGGGTCCTTATGCCTTTGTTTTGGAAGTTTGTAAAATGCAGACACTTCATCCGCGTTGATCTCCAGTATGTCGAATCCGGCTTCTCTTGATACTGAGGGCAGGTCATCGGGCAGAACATTTACTAAATCCAGTTTGCCCATTGAATATTTTAATGAAATTTCCCAGAAAGTAATAATGCTTACATAAATATTATTTTCAGGGTTTAATATAGTTTTTCCGGCGTTTTCTGATAGTTTTTGCGGATCAAAAATAGACCATAAAAAGGCATGGGTATCAAGCAGGTAATTCATGGAGACAGTAGTTCTTCATCAGATATTTTGAAGTCTTCCTTTGTATTAAATGAAGCAGTGTTTTTGAGTATCCCGAGTTTCCTTTTTTGTTTATCCTTATATTTATTAAATGGCACTAAAACAGCGATTTTTTCTTTTTTCTTTCCAAAGCTCACCGCCACTTCTTTACCGTGTCTAATAATATCTAAAACCTCGGAAAAACTGCTTTTAAATTCGCCGACATTAAGGGTTATCATATGAAAAATTTATACTTTATTTGACAACTTGTCAATAAAAAATTTATAACTGGAGTCAGATTATTAGTTGTTAATTTCCGATATTATCCATCAATATAAATGGCAGGCGACAGAATGACCGGAGGAGGTTTCTTTCAGAACCGGTATTTCTTTATCGCATATTTCCATCCTCTGCGGGCACCGTGGATGGAACCTGCAGCCTGAAGGAGGATTTATCGGGCTTGGAACATCTCCCATTAAAATTTTTCTCTTTTTCCGAAGTCCTGGATCAGGGACAGGGATTGCAGAAAGTAATGCCCCGGTATAGGGATGTTCAGGATTATCAAACAGGTCGCTTTTTAAAGCCATTTCAACGATTTTGCCTAAATACATTACGGCCACTCTATCACTTATATGTTTTATAACACTCAGGTCATGAGCGATAAATAAAAGGGTAAGCCCGAGTTCCTTCTGTAAATCCTGTAATAAATTAATGATCTGGGCCTGGATCGAGACGTCCAGAGCCGATACTGATTCATCCGCAACTATGAACTCCGGATTGGTTGCGAGGGCCCTCGCGATTCCTATTCTCTGTCTCTGACCGCCGCTGAACTCATGAGGGTATCTGTTTTTTTGGTCCGTTGTAAGGCCGACCTTCTTCATGATTGTGATTACTCTGTCTTCTCTTTCACTCTTCCTGGTTGTTTTGTGTACTGCCATTGGCTCGGCAATGGCTGACCCGATGGTCATCCTGGGATCCAGAGAACCGAAGGGGTCCTGGTAGATGATCATCATATTTTTCCTGATCTTTAACATTTCTTTCCGGTTTAAGTTTGTAATATCACAGCCGTCGAAGTAAATGCTGCCGCCGGTTGGGTCCAGTATTCTTAAAATTAATTTACCGCATGTTGTCTTCCCGCAGCCGGATTCTCCTACGAGACCTAAAACTTCTTTTTTATTTATATGAAAACTCACGTCATCCACTGCCCTGACCGCCTCTTTTTTACCAAGAGCTGACCTGCCGGTCCAGAACCATTTTTTCAGATTTTTTACTTCTACCGATATCTCCACCCGGTTTATCTCCTCAATATAGATGGCATTTCACAAGATGATTATCTGCCGCCTCTTTCAAATCCGGCATCTCCTTCATACATTTAGCAGAGCAATAGCTGCACCGCGGATGGAATGGGCATCCTGAAGGTAAATCTATGAGATTGGGTACAAGGCCTTTAATTGTTTCGAGGCGTTCCATGTCAACATCAAGCCTGGGTATTGATTTATTTAATCCTTTTGTATATGGATGCAGGGGATTGCTAAAGATTGTATCAACATCTGTGTGCTCAACTATATGGCCCGCGTACATTACGGCAACATTATCGCACATTTCGGCTACAACACCTAAATCATGGGTTATCAGCAGAACAGAGGCGCCGAACTCATCCTTCAGCTCGTTAATAAGTCTTAAAATCTGGGCCTGTATGGTAACATCAAGTGCTGTTGTAGGTTCATCGGCAATAAGCAGGGCGGGATTACAGCAAAGCGCCATGGCAATCATCGCCCTCTGCCTCATTCCTCCTGATAACTCGTGAGGGTAGTTATTGATTCTCTTCTCCGCATCCGGCATGCCTACTACCCTTAGCGTTTCTATTGTCTTATCTCTTGCGTCTTTTTTGTTAACGGAACTGTGCAGCCGGACAGCTTCCTTAATCTCATGACCGATGGTAAATACGGGATCCAGTGAGGTCATGGGCTCCTGAAAAATCATGGATATTTTTCTGCCCCTTATGTTCCTCATTTCCTTCTTATTATATTTCAGGAGGTTTTTACCTTCGGAATAAATTTCTCCGCTTACAATTCTTCCGGGGGGATGGGGAATGAGCCTCATGATAGACAGGGCAGTAACACTTTTACCGCACCCGGACTCTCCAACCAGTCCCAGAGTTTCACCCCTTTTTATCGAGAAACTGATTCCGTCAACGGCCTTGACTGTGCCTTCATGAGTAAAAAAGTATGTTTTCAGGTTTTCTACTTTCAGCAGTTCGTTCATTGTTGTCACTATGTTTTAAGCCTCGGGTCCAGTGTATCACGCAGGCCGTCTCCCAGCAGGTTAAGGCTTAACACCGACAGCAGAATCGCCAGTCCGGGGAAGGTCGCAGCCCACCACGCTCCGCTTACAATATAGGAATAACTTCTTGCAAGCATAGCCCCCCATTCCGGTGTGGGAGGTTGAGCCCCGAGACCCAGAAAGCCCAGTGCAGCGCAGTCGAGGATAGCTGTCGCGAGCATGAGGGTACCATACACAATAACAGGCGCTATACTGTTGGGAATAACATGCCGGAAAATAATCCGCAGATTTGAAGAGCCGATGGCTTTTTGTACTTCAATATATTCCATCTCCTTTATATAGAGCACGGAGCTTCTAATAATTCTCGCCATCTGGGGAGTGTACACTATACCTATCGCAATCATCGCTTTATCCAGACCATGCCCAATAACCGCCACAATTACAATAGCTAACAGTAAAGCCGGAAAAGCGAACATTATATCGACGAACCTCATAATAACGGAGTCTACCCAGCCCCCAAAATAGCCTCCTATTACTCCAAGCATGATACCGAGAATCATTGCTATGCCCACAGCCACAAGCCCGGCACTGAGACTGACCCTGGTGCCGAATATTATCCTGCTTAGAACACATCTTCCCAGGGCATCTGTCCCCAGCGGCATGCCCTGTATTCCGTCTTTACTCCAGAATCCCGGTTTAAGGCTGTTGTGCAGGTCCGGCGGAGAAGGAGTGGGGCTGTTGGGAGCAATGAAGCCGGCCATTAACGCGGACAAGATCAGGATAATAAGAATTACAAGACCGAACAGCGCCGATTTATTATTAATAAACCGTCTCATCATTATGTTTGTTTGATTTGTTCTTTTTCTTTTCATACTATTTTATTTATACTTGATCCTTGGATCGATAAAGATGTATAGTACATCAGTTATTAAATTTACGACAACAAACATTAAGGCAAAAAACAGCACACATCCCTGTACAGCGGGATAGTCCCTCATACCGACCGCTTTTACAACATATCTACCCATACCGGGCCAGGAAAAAACTGTTTCTGTTAAGATTGCCCCGGCCAGCAGCAGGCCGAAATTCAATCCGATTACAGTTATTACCGGAAGCATAGCGTTTTTTACAGCGTGTTTATAGATAACCGTTCTTTCCGGTAATCCTTTTGCCCTTTCAGTTCTTATATAGTCCTGTCTCAGTACTTCCAGCATACTCGACCTGGTCACCCTGGCAATTGTTGCCATTGGGATTGTTGCGAGAGTGATGGAAGGCAGGATTAAGTAGCGGAGCGCGCTCACGAAGGCAGCGAAGTTGCCTTTTATTAAACTGTCCAGCAGATACAGGCCTGTGATGCGCTGGAAGGGAATGAGAATATTAATGCGGCCGCCTATGGGGAGCCATCTGAGGAATACTCCAAAGACCATCATAAGCATAATTCCCAGCCAGAAAACCGGCATTGACACGCCGAACAGTGCTATTCCCATGGTTGTATAATCAAGAGTGGAGTATTGCTTTGAAGCGGAAATAATTCCGGCGAAAAATCCAACAATTATGGCTATCATCAGGGAAAATAGAGTCAATTCAACAGTGCTGGGAAATCTGTCAAGTATCTCTTTTGTTACGTATTCGTTAGAGACAATTGAGCGCCCCATGTCACCGCGCATCACACGTTTCAACCATATCCAGTACTGGGTGGTAAGGGGTTTATCAAGCCCGTATTTTTCTATTATGGCATTGATGGTTTGCGACGAGGCATGTTCTCCTGCCATGGTCCGGGCAGGGTCCCCCGGGGCGAGGTGGATTAATAAAAATGAAAGGACTGATACACCCAGCAGTACCGGGATTAGCATCAGAAGCCTTTTTGTAATATACCATTTCATTCGCTGATACCTGTGTTTAATTTCTTAAAAACAGAGAGGTGATGAAAATCACCTCTCTGCCTGTAGCTTATTAAAGTAATATTTACTTACATTATTTAATAGACACCGGGTAGAAAAATTTTCTCGATGTCGGGTGGAGAGAATAACCGTACACATTTGTCCTGAAGACCACATTCTGGTTTGAATGAGCAATATAGACCCAGTTGGCGCTTTCGTGTATCATTTCCTGCACTTCTTTATAATACTCCGCCCTCTTGTTTATATCAAAGGTCTGAAGTGCTGCGGTGAGCAGTTCCTGTGCTTTTTCATCCGTATAGAAGCCGTAGTTTCCGGCTGCGCCGATCGAAGTGGCGTTTGGTCCATACAGTACATTCATGAAGTTATCGGGGTCTCCATTGTCTCCGGTCCATCCAAGGAGACACATCTGGTGTTTGCCTGATTCGGTCTCCTGCAGGTAGGTTCCCCAGTCAATCTGATAGAATTTTACCTTTATTCCCACAGCGGCCAGGTAACTCTGGATTGCCTCTCCGATCTTCGGCGGGTCAAACATATAGGGCCTTGATACAGGCATTACATATAGAGTGACCTCAAAGCCGTCGGGATATCCTGCTTCGGCAAGAAGCTGTTTTGACTTTCCGGGATCATAGGGATAATCTTCAACATCATCATTATACCCGAGCATAAACGGGGGCATCCCGTTCTTTGCCACAGAGGCTGTTCCCTTATAGATGTTATCCACTATTGACTTTTTATCAATGGCGTAGTTAATTGCCTGTCTTACCTTCTTCTTTGTAAGGGGCTCGTAATAACCCGGAGTTTTTACAAGGGGTTCATCCGGATCGCGGATTCCGCTCTTATTGGCGTCTTTATAGCCGTATCCTGAGTTCATTGCCATGTATCCAACGTTCATTCCAGGTTCGGTTAGAAGTTTCAGGTCTTTGTTGGCCATTATCCTGTCAAAATCGGCAGGATTCGGATATTCAATTCCCATAACCTCACCCACTTCCAACGCCAGAAGCCGCGCTGATGCGTCGGGGATGACCCTGAAGATTAATTTGTCCAGTTTTGGCCTTGCGCGCCAGTAATTTTCATTTGCCTCTAAAGTGATGTGGTCATCCTTTACCCAATCAACGAATTTGAAAGGCCCGGTGCCGGACGGATGTTTAAACATGTCCTGTCCGTATTTTTCAGCATTCGCGGGGCTGACTATGTTAACAGTAAACATGGCGAGACTTGTCATTATTGATGCATTCACATTGCTCAGGACAAGTTTAACTGTATAGTCATCGATTTTTTCCATTTTTTCTACATCATAGAACATGTACCCCCAGTACGCCCATTCGCCGAACTGGTGGTAGGGGTGGCCCGTGTCATACTGTCTGGCAAAGGAAAAGACAACGGCGTCCGCGTTAAAATCCGTTCCGTCGTGGAATTTAACTCCGCGTCTCAGTTTGAAGGTTATTTCTTTTCCATCTTCGGATATTTCCCATGATGTGGCTAAAGCGGGCTGTATCTCTGTGGACCCTTTTTTGTATTCTACCAGGCCTTCAAAGATATTGTCCATTCTCTGGATGGACTCTCCGTCGGTTACATTTGCGGGATCCAGCCTTACCGCGTCTCCGGAGCTTCCAAAGATTAAAATTTGCTCAGGTGGCGGAGCTTTTTTTGCAGGCTCTTCCGTTTTTGCAGGTGCGGCTTTTTCTTCGGGGGGTTCCGGTTCCTTTCCTCCTCTGGCAAAAAGAGCAGATGCAGACATAACTACTGCTAGAACAACAAGCAGTACCAGAATAACTTTAAGTTTTTTCATACTTACCTCCTCAATGAATTTTGAAATAAATGTTATCATTATTTTATGATTATTTCAATAAAAATATTTTTTTATTAAATATTTTTAAGACCCGGCTGTCATGTATAAACAATTATGGTGATGGGAAATAAAAAAGGGATTGCAAAGAGTGCAATCCCTTTTATGTGTATAGTAAATTTTAAGCAGCATTACGCCTTTTTTGCCTTCTTCAAGACAACTACCGCTTCAATTATAAGCCACACTTCAAGGAAGATGATAATTACTCCAATAACAAGAAGCAGCATATTATTTGTTTTTGCGAAGCTCATTATGTTTCTTATCATAGCCCATCCTGTAATAACAAGCATAAAGAGGAACGGGATTGATGCCACCCACGCCGGCTTTTTTGTTTTTACCAGATAGACCGTTGTAATCAGGAGAGCAAGCGCTGCCAGGAGCTGGTTGACACCACCGAATAAGGGCCACAGTATTAAAGCACCTTTTCCGTCTTTCTGCAGAAAGGCCAGTATAGCGGCAGTAATCACGGCAATGGCGGTTGCGATCCATCTGTTCCCAAGCTTCGGCGCTTTCACTGCAGTGAAGAATTCACCTACTACGTATCTTTGAATTCTTGTTGCTGTATCGAGCGTTGTACCTGCGAAGGAAACGATAAAAACACCCATAATAGTAACACTTATTGTGTGAGGAATTTTAATAGATTCCATCATATTGGCGGAACCCTCTACTACAGCCATTAACTTGCTTCCAAGTCCTGCCGCGGCCTGCCAGCTTGAATAGTGTGCCTGCCATGCGGCAGCACCGGTTAATATGCTGCCATCCGATACATATTTTAAGCCAAGACCGGCGCAGACAGCTACAACAACCAGTATGGCAAGGGACCCTTCCATGAGCATTGATCCATAGCCGACGGGCTTTGCGTCGGATTCGGATGATATCTGCTTGGAAGTTGTCCCTGAAGAGACAAGGGAGTGGAAGCCCGATATAGCGCCGCAGGCTATGGTAACGAACAGCATCGGCCACATGGGAGGCGCTCCTGCCGGTTTCAGTTGAAAAGCGGGGGCAACAATTCGCAGTTTCCCGGCACCGAAAATAGCAGCAAGGATCAGTAACCCCATCGCTATTAGAAGCTCGTGGGCGTTGATCCAGTCCCTCGGCTGGAGGAGTGTGGTAACGGGCAGTGTCGATGCAATATACGCGTATACCATAAATATAATAACCCATACAGTTAAAGGGGACATTCCAAAAACAGTGGGCATTACAATAGGCCAGTACGCGCCGATTACAATCGTTATGTACATGAGAACAATGGCTATTATGGCGCCGAGCACGATATTCATCTTCTTTTTGTAGATTGCCCATCCAAGCCACAGGGCTATGGGTATTTCAAACCATACAGGAAAAACTGCCGATGGATAAAGGTTGAACAGTATACCCATGATCATTGCGAAGATCGCTATTACGATCCACAGCTCAAAGAAGATGATAGCGAAGAAGAGAATACGGGCCCTCCGGTTTACAATATCTGCCGTTAAATCCCCCATGGTTTTCCCTTTATTTCTCATGGAAATAATAAGGGCGCCAAAATCGTGCACAGCTCCGGCAAATATTGTCCCTCCAACGATCCAGATTACTGCAGGCACCCAGCCCCATATAACACCGATGGCAGGTCCGACAATTGGGCCTGTGCCCGCGATCGAGGTAAAATGGTGCCCGAAGATTATTTCTTTCTTCGTTGGAACAAAATCGACACCGTCTTCAAACTCCTTTGAAGGCACTTTGGCATTTGGGTCCAGTGCGTAAACCTTTTTAGCGAGGAAAGATCCATAAGTCTTATACGCTATGTAGAACAGCACAAAAGCGATTAAAGCAAGCAGTAAACCGTTCATAAAAACCTCCTTTTAGAAATAGTTTTTTTGATACCTGTTTACTAAACTCATCTTTCAACCATGTCAGCAAACATCAAGAAACATAGATCTGTCGGCCACAACTTCTAAAGGAAATAAAGCCGATGTAACATTTTTATAATTTACGGCAAAATCTTTCTTATATAGCCTGGCATCTTTTTTCGGATTTTTGGAAACATTAATTTTAATAGAAGGTATTGAGTTTAAAGAATTAAGAATATTTTTATGAGGTTTGTTTTTTAGAAAAAGCACAACTTTTTCACATGTATGATTGTTTATTATCCTTTGTATACACTCTAAATCAAAAAACCCGAAGCTTTTTCCGAAAATGATATAAATATTATAAAAACTCGCCATAGTATTGACATCAATTTTACAGGAAACAATAATCGTTGTCAAGTAAATAATACAACAAATAATAAAAAATCATTTATTTTCAAAAACAAATGTTGAAAAAATTCCTGAAATATTGTATAAATTAACTTAAAACCGGGACAGGACGATGGGACCAATTTCTTTCTACCAGATTCTTCTTATATTTGCCTTCGGAGCATTTGTTTACCTTTTATACCTGAGGGGGAACAGGAAAAACAGGGAGATTAACAAATATATTGCATCTGAGCTCGAGAATGCTATCAATCCGGTCAGTAAAAGCTATAAAAATCTGGGCGGAACTATCGGTTACAAAGCTTTTTATGAACGGACGGGATACATTAACCGTATTGTAGCTCTTTTTACCACATTGCCGAGGCAATCGATAATTGTATATCCCTTTCATCTTTTATTTAAAGGGCATGATAAATTACAGCTGAATATTTATTCCGAAAAAGACCTTGCAGTGCATTTTGCTCTTGTGAAAAAGAGTTTGAATTATGAGAAATATTTAAAAAACTACAGCGTGAAAAATTTAACTCAAAAGGAAATTGAACACAATAAAGAAACTTTTCTCATATTTTACAATAGTGATATTTCACTTGGGTTTTGCCGGTTGTTAATTGAAAAGTTCAAAATGCTGAATGTTCTATCAATTATTGCGAACCAGGAAAACCGTCTGTTTCATGTTAACCTGATTCCACGGAAAGGTGAAATTGAACCCTTCATAAAAATATTTCTGTCAACTGTAAAAAATTATCTAAAAAAATAGGCAGGTAATATTAACTACCCGTCAACCTCTCTGGACAGAAAGATGGAAAGCAAAGAGGCGGCTAATGGGAATATGCTGAGAACAAACAGGCCGGACGTCAGGCCGCCTATTTTAGGGAAAACGCCGCTCAGACGGGCACAGAGAGTCGGACCGAAGCTTGCTGTTGCCCACGCGAAACCCATAAGAATACCGCTTATCGTTGACGTCATTTCGGGTGTTATCCTGTGTCCCATCACAATATTGGCAGCATGCCCTCCATTCAGTATGAAGCCTGTCAGTGCAAGAAATAAAAATGTCGTAAACAGTTTCCCCTGGTTCCCGGAATATAGAAAGAGTAAAAAGAAGGGTAAAAATCCGACAAGGGAAACGAATAGCAGCTTTCTCGGTTTAATGTAATTCGAGAGGTGGCCGACAGCGAGTATGCCGCCCGCGCTGGAAAGCATAAATACGGCATTTGCGCTGCTGTACACGATCCGTAAAAAGCCCCACTCGGCAAAGGTCTTTGCAAGGAAAAAATCCATTGACATGACAAAGACCGTACGGAAAACCATAATCAGAAAAAGAAGGATAATCGGCACAAAGCGCCTGATGATCAGACCCGCGAGCTCTTTCAGGTGAAGGCCGTCACCGTGGCCGTGAATTTCCATTCTGCTGAAAAACAGATAGTAAAAAGCCAGGAGCAGGGCGGGGATTGCCATGACGAATGAGCTCTGGGTTCCGAACCTTGCTGTGAATGCTGAAAAATAGGGCTGTGAAAGCGCGAATCCGATCGTACCGATCGTTGAAAATATCGCGAAGCTTGTATCCCTTTTTTTCATCCCTGCGGCCCCGGCGATATTCGCGCCTGCCGGATGGAAAAGGGCAGAGCCCAATTGACCGAACAGCACGAGGACAAAGAGGACCGTGTAACTGGTTGTTAGGCCTATCATCGACATGGAAACTGATGTTAAAAAAAGTCCGATAAACAGGGGCATCTTTCCCCTTATTCTGTCAGCAGTGTATCCCATGATCGGCTGGAGAATGTTTCCCGCGAACATTGTTATGGTTATAACGATAGCGGATTTAAGAGGGTCAAGACCGGCTATTACAAGATAGACGGCGAAAAAGCCCATATAAGAGTCTAAAAAAAAGTGCAGGCCCCCGATAAAATATATCTTTTTCTTTTCCATAAATATTCCCAGTGTTATTAAAAACTTACTTTCATTATTAGAATTTTCAGCATATATTTCCTTTCACCAGGAAAGTTTGAAATCTCAAGATAGCCTAAGTGACTTAATATGTAAATACAATTAATCAGCATGACGGTGCCGGCGGGACCGGAAAATGAAAAAAAATCAAAAAGAAAATGGGATTGAGAAGGCGAAAAGACGGGAGGCTGCTTTATTTTTA
>DAOVJS010000077.1 GCA_030673105.1 Spirochaetota bacterium | reverse complement strand
ATTATTCGCGAACTCTTCTACCGGTGTATCCGGTATCACTTCCAGACTTGGAAGCTGCGGAGCGGGCGGCTCCCATCCGGCTTCTTCCCACTTCCGGGGGGAAACAGCCTCCCCTGTAAGAATGTGCATTCTGTATTTATCTCCCGTACTTGTGAGCCTGCACAGGGTGATCTTACCTGTTTTGACCTTTGAAACATTCAATATTCCTTCTGATAATTCACCGAATTGAGTGGGGGAAACTCTCACCGGACCATCCACAACCTCTGACGGGACAAAATCAGGTACTCCTATCAAGAGGCGGTCCTCCATAAATTCGTAAAACTCCATGTAAGCGCCAATTTGTTCTGTCAGGTACTTTACAATGAGCTGTGTGACGGCCCCGAGAATATCATTCTCGGGTATTGTCGTTACATGCTCTTGATCTGCCAGCAGCATAAAGATCATGGCTGGAGGAAACTGCAGCAGTTTCTTCATCCCGTCTACATCAAGCAGGGAGATGGCCTGATAATTTCTCTCCCCTATCTTCTCTTTTATAGCGAGGTAAAACTGCACGCCTTTTTCCAGCAGGTCATCAGAAGCAGGTTTCTCAAATGTCCACTTTTTCCTGACTGCTTCTACAACCTCCTGAATGGCTTTTTGATTCAGCCTGCGGACCTTCTGAACTATTTCAAGCATCTCAAAGACCTCGACTTCAGGGCCTATTTTTTTTCTTAAAGACATGCCGTCATACAGGGTGGTGTAGAGATTCATGTCCCGGAATCCCATCATCCCCAATTTTGAATGTTTTAATAGAGCTATAGCCCTGCAAACTTTTCCAAAGTCTTCTACTTTATCAATTTTGGGAGGGGAGTCTATGCAGTTATAAATATATTTGAACTTATACCCAAGGTCTTCAAAGGCCTTCCTCAGCGCTGAAGTGCCTGCCTGATCGGCTGTTGTGATAAGCACGTTATCTTTATAGTATCCTGTCAGCCCCCACAGCAGCATCGGCTTATGTGCAAATACGTTAGCGACACTTATTACGGCATGGGACGGGATCCACCCGGCGATACAGAAAATTATGAAGTCAAATTCCTCTTTTGAGAGATCTTTTATTGCTCTCTGTACATCCTTCCCCTCCGGGTCATCGCTGACAGGTTCTATATAAATCAGCTCAATATTTTTAGCTTCAACAAGTTTTTTCGCGTCCAGACACTTTTTTTCGATAATCTCCCGGGGAGTATTAATCTCACCGAAACCGGCAAACGCGGCCTTTATTCTGCGCATTCTCTCTCTCCTTCTTTTTTTATGGTTTAAATAAGAGTAATCCTTTTAAAACTCTGCCTTTTCACATTAGTATTTCTCAAGAATATGTTTAAAATAGATATTGAGCAATAAAAATAATCCTGCAAGGCCGGGAAATATGAATAATACTATCAATGAGTAGAATCCTGAAATAATTGTCAGAATGGAAACCATGGATATTAGGATAATCAAAATTAAAAGTATAATGAAGATAGATTTTAATATGTTATCGAAAGATATCAATAAAGCCTTTTTTATTATTTTAAAGGGACTGTTTTCCCCGAAGTGTGACGCGACAGGGAATACCCACATGTAAGAAATAGATGCGAAAATTAGGATCCAGAAATTCACCACCAGAACAACGGCGAGACCTATCTTGTTGTAATTCTTGAGATAGTTTACGTTAAGTATTGAGATAACAAGGATCAGAAGATATATAATGTTAATTATAGCGGATTTAAAAAAATCTTTATAACGAACATTAAGAAGGTCCTGCAGGTTCACAGGCCTGTTTTGAGCAATATCTTTTGTAAATGTGGATATATAGAGAAAGAGTGATATGAAGATAAAAAATAATAACCCGGAAAAAGTGTATACAGCCACTCTGTATCCTGGCCCGGGGCTAATGACCCTGAAGGCTGTGATAGAATCTTTTTTAATATCTTTAATGTCAATCACCATTGAAGATTTATTAAAATTTATGTATATATTGTCCTGCCTGTTATTTACTTTTATTAATGATAAATAGTCGTCCCGGCGTAATAAATATGTCCGGTTCTCCTTAATGTTTTTTATAAGGCTTCTTTTCCCCCCCCTTTCAGAAACCCCAATTATTATTTCATTTTCATTATTTTTGGATATGACGACCCAGAAAGGTTCTTCTATGTTTTTGTTTTTTATTGTAACGAGGAACTTTTTGGATATGAAGACATTATTAAATAAAAACTGGACTGCTAATAATAGAAAAATATATACCGGCAGGACAGATATCACATTCAATATCAAAACGGTTTTAAAGTTTTTATAACTCAATAAAAAGAATTCTTTGATTGATCTTAACATTTAGTTTATCTTATATCCCTTTTCCAAATACGGTAATAATACTATAAATTTTTATCACCGGGGAAAAGTCTGCCCTTTTAGTAAAAAAATTAAAAAAAAGGTTGACAATGTTCTTATTCTATAAGATAATATGACCGTTTCAATCAGATTATTGACGAAAATGTAAATATTTTTTAAATAAATTGCAAAATCAAGAGATACATAGTAATACCATAATTTACTTAAGGAGGCGGAAGAGTATGAAAATTTTAAAAATTTTTTTAATCATGATCCTGGTTTTTAGCCTGGTACCTTTTCTTGTTTTAGCAAGAGGTGACAAAGCGGACAAGGCTGGAAAAGAGGAGAAAGCAGCAGAAGAAAAGGCGCCTGAAGTAATAACACTGCGTATCATCTGGGAGAACTGGGGTGCTGATTTTACAAAATATCTGGATGGTGAATGGACGGAAAAGTATGAAAAGGACCATCCGAATATTAAGCTCGAGTGGCTTTTTCCGGCCAGCTGGCAGGAAAAAGAGATAGCGGAACTTGCAGGCGGAGACATGACCTTTGATGTTTTTTATATGAGGCCGTCATTCTTACCGGCTATAGTCGAGAGGGGTGGGCTCATCCCTTTAAATGACTATTTCGCGAAATCAGGAGTGAAGACCAGTGATTTTGTTGACGCTACAATGGTGACGTGTATGGTAGGCGATCAAATATACGCTATCCCCGGCGGCGCGGATTTTATCGGCTGGTTTGTCAATAAAGATATGCTGGAGGCGGTAGGTTATGATCCTGATAATCCAGAAATCAATTCTATTGAGGACATTGAAGTAATTAATAGAAGGCTGGCCAAGTGGGATGACGATGGGAACCTGGTACAGTTAGGATATATGCCGATAGATTTTTATCAGCTCATTAACTGGGGGTACATGTTCGGCGGTGAATGGTACGATCCTGAAACTCAAAAAGTTACCGGAAACGACCCGGCCAATGTAAAAGCTCTGGAATGGCTGGTCGAGATTGTCGACTACTACGGATATGAAGAGCTCCTTAAATTGAGAGGGGAATACGCAGAGTGGTCTGGAGCAAGCCCGGATCACCCCTTCATACTTGGGTTCACCGCGTTCGACTCGAATGGCTGGTGGAACTATGAAATTCTTCAAAATTACGCGCCGGACCTGGACTACGGGGTGATAAATTTCCCGACACTTACCGGTGATCCTTCTGAAAAAGCCAACTGGGTCGTGATGGGCTGGAGCGTGGGTATTCCCAAAGGAGCGCCCCATCCGGACGAGGCATGGGAATTCCTTAAATATTCCTGGTACGATTTTACCGCGGAATTCGGTGCCCTTACGATAAATTCACCGAGTGTAAAAAAATCGTTCCCGCGGTTTGAACAGCTTGTCAACGAACAATTTGGCGCAGATCATAGGATTGCTAAATTGATGCCCATGTTTGATGAAATGGGCATTCACGCCACAAAGTCCATGCCCACAACGCCTGCGGGAGAGTTTTTTGACACGGAACTTGACAGGGCAATGGAGGCTGCAATGTCGCATCAGATGACGGCAAAAGAAGCTCTCGATACATTTACAGAGAGGGTCCAGGTGCAGATTGACAGGGCAGTGGGAAAATAATTTAACATTTGAAAACGCATACTGAATACAGGATAGGGCTCATCGAGTCCTGTCCTGTTTTTGTAAAAGAGCTAAGGGAGAAGGAACGGTTATGAGTAAAGGTGAAAGAAAAAAACTGATCATCGGGCTTGCGTTCATATCTCCCTGGCTTTTAGGTTTTTTCATCTTCTATATATATCCATTTATCGCATCGATCTACTACAGCTTCACCGTGTACCATATAATATCACCTCCGGAATTTATAGGCTTGAGGAATTATGTTGATTTAATAACGAGGGATCCCCTTTTTATCATATCAATAAAAAATACTCTCTACTACGCGGGAATTTCTCTGCCCCTGGGTATTCTAATGGGGATCATTATAGCCCTGCTGTTGAATACAAGGGTAAAGGGAATGGCATTCTACAGAACGATATTTTTCCTGCCGGTAGTTGTTCCCTTCGCGGCGCACGCAATTTTGTGGAAATGGATTCTCAACCCGAGGTATGGAATAATTAATTACCTTATAGGGTTACTCGGGGTAAAACATCCTCCGGGCTGGTTTCAGGTGGCAGGGTGGGCCAAGCCCGGCTTGATTATAATGGCTCTCTGGGCGTCGGGGCAGGCCATAATAATTTATCTTGCGGGCATGCAGGATATTCCGAAAACCCTCTTTGAGGTTGCCGACCTTGACGGGGCAAACTGGTTCCAGAAAATAAAGAATATTACCCTGCCGATGATTTCCAATGTTATTCTGTTTAATCTTGTAATGGGCCTTATACAGGCGTTTCAATTTTTTACCCAGCCTTTTATTATATCAAAGGGTACAGGACGCCCAATGGACTCGATGCTCATGTATAATCTCTACCTGTACAAGCAGGCCTTTAAATTCTTTAACATGGGGTACGCGTGCGCGATGGCGTGGCTTTTATTTGTTGCGATTATTTTAATAACGCTGTTTGTTTTTAAAACTTCAAAAAACTGGGTCTTCTATGGAGGGGAATAGTTTAAATGCCGCTGACAAGGAAGAAAAAGGAAACGATTAATAGAGTTTCAGCTGCCGTGGTTTTGATAATATTGGCGGCAGCTTTCGGATTTCCCTTTTTCTGGATGATAATTACATCCATTAAACCGACAGAGGAAGTATTTATATATCCGCCGAAGATAATTCCAAAAGTATTGCACATGGTCAATTACGTTGAGGCTGCCACAATGATTCCCTATTTCAGGTATTTGTGGAATACTGTATACATTGCCATAGTATGGACTTCAGGGATCATTTTTTGTTCAACCCTCACCGCGTACGGGTTTTCAAGATTAAAATGGAAGGGAAGGGACATATTTTTCTATATAATGCTGGCTACAATGATGGTTCCCTTCCAGGTGATTTTAATTCCTCTCTTTGTCATGTATTCGAAGATCCACTGGGTCGGGACATTTAAACCTTTGACCTGGCCGGGATTTTTAGGTTTTTCAGGGGCTTTTTATATATTTCTCATGCGTCAATTTTTTATGACCCTTCCCAAAGACCTGGAAGACGCAGCGAAAATCGACGGGTGTAATGAGTTTCAGGTTTTTCTCAGGATAATGCTTCCGCTTGTAAAACCGGGGCTTGCCGCCGTGGTGCTGTTCTGTTTTGTAGCAGTGTGGAATGATTTCCTGGAGCCGCTGGTCTACATTAATTCTCAGGATAAGTATACCCTTGCCCTCGGTATTTACAACTTTGCCGCTGCAAGGTTTTCATCATGGCCGAGGCTTATGGCAAGCGCGATTCAAATAAGCCTGCCGGTGATCATTGTGTTTTTCTTTGTGCAGAAAACATTCATACAGGGCATTACACTGACCGGTATAAAGGGTTAAACTTTTATCCGCCGTGTCTTCTTTCACTTTTTTTTAACTTATATAACAAAGGTCATTTCAAAGTAAATACCGGCATATACCGGCCGGCACCGGGAAAAAAATTAAAAGAGTGGATATGACTAATAACTCTAAAACCCGTGTTATAATCACGTTGTTCTTTTTTTCCGGAATAAGCGGACTCGTCTATGAAGTAGTCTGGGCCCGGCTTCTGGCTCTCATATTCGGCAGTACAGTGTACGCGACCGCTACTATTTTAGTAGCTTACATGGCCGGGTTATCAATCGGGAGCTATTTTGGCGGCAGGCTAACTGATAGATTAAAAAATCCTGTGAAGTTTTTCGGTATATGTGAGCTTGGTATAGGTTTTTTCGCTCTCATATTCCCCCTATTATTCAAGCTGGTCAGCTCGCTTTACATAGATGTTTATAATATTTTTTTACCATCCCGGTTTCTATTCACAATTCTCAGGTTTATCATAATCTCCTGTTTATTACTGGTACCAACCTCCTTGATGGGAGCGACCCTGCCCGCGTTGAGTAAGGGTTTAATAGGGAAAAGGAACAGGACAGGTAATTTTACAGGCTTTTTGTATGCTTTAAATACAGCCGGAGCGGTATGCGGTGTGATTTTCTCCGCTTTTATAGGTATTGAAAAGTTCGGTCTTAGAAATACTGCTTACAGTGCCGCGTTTGTTAATATAACAATAGCTTTCATAGTACTATTTGCCTTAAATATAAAAAGCATTCCGCCCGGGGGGAGAGCGGTTGTAATGACGGATGGCAGGTTCAGGCCCGCATCTTTTTATGCAAGATTTATTCTTCCGGTCTATGCGGTCTCCGGTTTCTGCGCTCTCGCTCTGGAAGTACTGTGGACAAGGGAACTAATTTTTTTCCTGGGTATTGATTCCTACGCGTTCGGAACGATGCTGTCCGTGTTTCTTTTTGGCATCGGACTGGGCAGCTTGATCATTTCAAGATACCTGGGAAGGATAAAAAATCCCTTTCTCCTGCTCGGAATATTCGAGCTGTGTATTGGTTTTACCACACTTATCAATTTTATTCTTATACCGGGGTTATATCAGTATAAACAGAGCCTGTATGCTAATATTGGCCGCAATATGTTTTCCTTTGTTTTTTCAGGTTATATCATAACTCTGGCACTCATGAGTGTGCCGACTTTTTTTATGGGAGGCGCATTCCCCCTTGCTGTCAGGGTGTATTCTGAGAATACAAAAAAAATAGGCCATGCTGTTGGAAAAATCTATTCATTTAACACCATGGGCGCAATATTAGGTTCACTTTTAGTAGGATTTTTGTTCATACCGTTACTGGGAATTTCAAACTCATTTAAGGTGATTATATCAATAAACATATTTATTGGAATAGTTATATTACTTCTTGTAAATTACAGAAATAAAATTCTCAAAGTAATTCCGGTCCTTTTCGCCCTGTTTGCAGTTGCCGCTTTTATTGTTCTCCGCTTTGAAAAGCCTCTTGTCTCGTACAGCTATATTATGGATGACCCGGAAAATAAGCTGCTGCATTATTCGGAAGATGCCTATGCCTCTGTATCGGTTGTTGAAATCCCCGGAGTAGGGCGAAGACTTTATGTGGATTCAGGACTGGCTGCCGATACATCGAGGTTTGATATGCCTTCTCATAAGATGATTGTGCATGTTCCTCTCCTGATTCAGGAAAATCCTGAAAAGGCGCTGGTAATCGGATTCGGTATGGGTGAAACTTCATATTCAATTACCACTCATGGTGTTCAGGTTGACGCGGTAGAAATATCGCGGGGTGCTATTGAAGCCAATGAATATTTCCAGGATGTAAATCATAATATTCTGCAAAACCCGCTGTTTCATCTCACAATCGGGGATGGAAGGAACTTTTTACTCACCACCGGTGATAAATACGATCTGATATCTGTGGGAATAATTCACCCTGGAATAAGCTCGAACAGCGCCGGTTTTTACGGGCTTGATTTCTATAAATTATGCAGTAAAATATTAACTGAAAACGGTATAATAAGCCAATGGGTGCCCACTCACGGGCTGTCTGTACAGGCCTTTAAAACAGTTATCAAAACTTTTATAGCTGTATTTCCTCACTCTACACTCTGGTTTAAATATACGGATAATTTCGTTATCCTGCTCGGATCAAAGAAACCTTTCTCCGTGGATTACCGGAATTTCATTGCAAAATTTAATAAAGAGGAAGTAAGAAAAGACCTTGCAACGGTCGACATGACGGACCCGCTGGTTTTACTTGACTCATTCTGGATGGGTGAAAAGGAGCTGGCAGGTTTTGCCGGGGATGCGGTGACAACAAGCGATAACTTTCCGGTACTGGAGTTTATGTCGATAAAATCGATTAATAATAACGGACTGGAAAACATTGAGGCAATAGCGGATAAACATGAAAGGGTAATAGAGTATCTTACCAACATCCCTGATAAAGATGAATTAGAGGAAGAGTTAAACACTATTTATCAATCGACCTGGCACCAGATTCAGGGGCAAATATTTATAAAAAAGTTTTTATTTGAAAAGGCAATTTTCGAATTTAAAAAGGCTATTGAAATTTATCCATATGACAAAAATACCGAATTTTTATTAGATCACACAGAGGAGATATATTTCAACGGGCTGTTGATTAAAGCTGAGGATCAGTTTAAGAATAATAACATAACAGAAGCTCTTGCCATGTACAAAAGGGCAGTTTCCCTCAGGCCGAAGTCCGCGGTGACGCACAATCTTTTAGGAACCTGTTACAGCAGGATAGGGGACAATAAAAAAGCCATAGGATCAATTAGGGCTGCGTTAGTCTATGACCCGGACAATTTTCAGTACCATTTCAATCTGGCTTCTCTTTTAGCGGGGGCAGGTGATTATTACAGCAGTAAAAAAGAGCTGGAAACAGTTTTAAGGCTGAATCCCGGTTTTAAGAAAGCGGAAGACGCTCTCCTGAGGCTAAATGAGTTTCTAAAAGCGAAATAAAATAAAATAACATCTCATAATGCAGGGGTGTCTTTCAAACATGCCCTGAAACTGACGTGGAATTAAATTCCATCCACGCGGATTCACTCGACAGTTTCAATTGTATTTTCTAAAAAGAGGCTTTATAGAATGGTATAATTCTTTATATATAGAATAGTTTTTATCATAAATATCAGTATTTTTCCTGTCCGGTTTGAATCTCTTCCCTGTTTTCACCATGGTGTCTACCGCTTCTTCCAGGGTTGAGTAGTCTCCCACTTTAACGGATGCTAACAGTGCGGCACCCAGGGTTGAAGTTTCCTCTTCTTCCATTCTTACAATAGGATAATTGCAGATGTCGGACTTGATCTGAAGCCACAGTTCCGATCGTGCTCCGCCGCCCATTGACCGTATCTCCTCTATTTTTATGCCGGACTGCTCAATGTGTGTTAATATTTTTTTCATCAGAAAACCGATTGATTCCAGAATAGCCCTTGTAAAGTGCGCCTTTCCGTGCCTGAGTGTAATTCCGTAGAATACTCCTCTGGCGTATGTATCATTTTCAGGGAAAGCAGCGCCCGCGAGATAGGGTAGGAAAACAAGGCCGTCGGATCCGGGAGGTATGGTTGAAGCCATCGCATTTAATCTTTCATAAACTGATTCAGAATCAGCCGAGCCTGATTTGTGCTCATTCGCGAACTCATCCCTGAACCATTTGTACACTATCCCGGCGGTTTCGGCGAAGGGAAGTACGAGATATTTGCCTGGAATTGCATGTGGTTGAAACGGAAGCCTTACACCTTCTTTAAATACAGGGTCCTCAGAGGTCACGGCTACTGCCATGGCTGATCCTGTAGTTTCAGTTATGATGCCGGGTTTTATGTTTCCGGCTCCGACCGCGCTTGTATTCTGGTCCATCGAGCCTTTGACGACAACCGTACCCTTACTTATACCGAGCTCATCGGCAACGGATGGTCTTATCTTACCCGCTATGCTTCCCTCCTCAATAATCTCGGGAAGCATTTCCCT
>DAOVJS010000082.1 GCA_030673105.1 Spirochaetota bacterium | reverse complement strand
ATTTCCCTCATAATAACTTTCTGACATTTTTCCCTCCGATAAAAAATTTCATAAGACAAAAATACATAATACCTGTTATTATATAATATATAATTTTTTAGGAATGCTCATGAAAAAAACGGTTTTATTTATCTGCACACATAATTCAGCCCGTTCCCAGATGGCTGAGAGCCTGGTGAATCATTACTTTTCAGATCGATTTAAGGCCTTCAGTGCCGGTACTGCGGCCACCGGGGTCAATCCTTACGCAGTAAAGGCGATGGCGGAAAAGGGGATTGATATTTCACACCACCGCTCTAAATCTGTGCAGGAATTCGCAGGAAAAAGTCACGATTACGTTGTAACAGTATGCGATAGCGCGCGCGAATCGTGCCCCTTTTTCCCGGGAAAAAAAATTATACATCACAGTTTCAGGGATCCCTCCGGTATGCAGGGCAGTGAAGAGGAGATACTGAATGTTTTTCGTGTGGTAAGGGATGAAATCCACAGCTGGATCGAAAAAAGTTTTATTAATGCCTGAACTTCATCGATCTTTCGGTTGTGAGACAGCATCAATTATAACCCGTATTTTCATACTGGTTTAATCCCAATACAGAAATTATATTATAGCTAAGACTTTACAATAAGGAAAAGACAATGAAACATCTTATATACTTACTTTCCCTACTTTTCATAGCGGCTTTTCTTTTTGCCTGTCAGAGCGGTCCCGCTGTTTTAGATACAAAGTACGGGGCGGAATCTTCGGGTGAGCTTCAGGGAGATACAGAAACCGCTTCCGGACAGACAGAAAAAGAAGATCTCCGCAATGTCAGCGGTACCGCCGGCGAGCTTCTGCTTGTAGACCCGGCCGTTACGATAGGAAAACTTGCAAACGGGCTCACCTACTATATAAGAGAAAATAAAAAGCCGGAGAAAACAACTGTTTTACGGCTTGTTGTTGATGCCGGCTCTGTTCTTGAAGAGGACAGCGAGCTTGGCCTTGCCCATTTTATCGAGCACATGGCTTTCAACGGAACGGCTCATTTTAAGAAGACAGACATCGTCGATTACCTTGAATCCATCGGCACGAGATTCGGCCCGGATGTCAACGCCTCGACCGGCTTCGACGAAACCATTTACAAGCTGGAGATTCCTTCGGATAACGAAGAGGCCGTGATAAAGGCTTTGCAGATACTCGCCGAATGGGCCTATCTTATAAAATTTGAAGATGAGGAGGTTGACAGAGAGCGGGGTATCATCATTGAGGAATGGCGGGAGCGAAGCGGCGCCGGGATGAGGATCATGGAAAAACATTATCCTGTGCTTTTCAAGGATTCCATATATGCCGGGCGGCTGCCTATTGGAAAGCTTGAAATCATAGAAAACGCGGATGCTGAACAGCTTCGCGGCTTTTATGAAAAATGGTACCGCCCTGATCTCATGGCGTTAATCGCGGTTGGAGATTTTGAATCCGGGAAGATAGAAGAAATCATAAAAACCTACTTTTCAAGAATTCCTGAAAAAAAAGATGCTCCTGAGCGCACACTGTTTCAGATTCCAGATCACAAAGGGACGCTCTATTCCATAGCCGTAGATCCGGAGGCCACAGAATCCCGTGTTTCTGTGTATTTTAAGCATGATTTAGCCGGGTCGAAAACACGGGAGGATTACAGGGAGTCCATCGTGGAGTCCCTGTACACCGGAATGCTGAACAACCGGCTTGATGAGCTTTCTAAAAAGCCCGACCCTCCCTTTATCCGGCCAGGCACCTGGAGGGGCCGCTTTGTCAGAACCAGGGAAGCTGTTATTCTGACAGCAACCGTACCGGAAGGCGGCATTGAGCGGGGACTTGAATCCCTTCTTGTTGAAACCAGAAGAGCAAAGGAGTTTGGTTTTACCCCATCCGAACTGAAAAGGGAAAAACAGGATCTGCTCCGCAGGATCGAACAGCTCTATCTGGAAAGAGAAAACACACCCTCTTACTCCCATGCCGGCGAATACAGGCGGCATTTCCTTGAAGATGAACCGATCCCCGGTATCGCTATCGAGTATGAAATGTTTTCCACCTATGTTCCTGAGATAACGCTGGAGGAAGTAAACCGGCTTGCGGAAGGGTGGGTCAGGGAGGATAACCGTGTGGTGCTTGTGAGTGCCCCTGATAAGTCAGGGGCCAGGGTACCGGGCGAGGGAGAGCTTAAACTGGTTTTTGAAAAGGCGAAGCAGATGCGCCTTACGCCCTATGAGGACATTGTAAGAGAGGAGCCTCTTCTCGCGGTGATTCCCGACCCGGGTTCTGTTGTAATCCGGGAGTCCTATATCGAAGGCATCCGGACGACCCGCCTGCTGCTCTCAAACGGAGCAGAGGTTTTTCTCAAACCCACGGACTTCAAGAAAGATGAGATTCTCTTTGAAGCGATGAGCCCGGGAGGCCATTCGCTTGTTAAAAATGCAGAGTATATTGCAGCCATAACTGCTCCCACAGCGGTTAAAGATGGAGGGATTGGCAATTTCAACAGGACCGAGCTTGAAAAGAAATTAGCGGGAAAGGTGGTAAATGTTACCCCGTGGATCAGTGAAATCCATGAGGGCCTTAGCGGCAGCGCGTCATCGCGGGACCTTGATACCATGTTCAAACTGATCTACCTCTCTTTTACAAGCCCGCGCAAAGACCCTGAGACCTTTCTGGCCTACAAAGAGAGGCTTAAGGCGCGCTTTGAAAACAGGCGCTCCGATCCTGAAGAGGTTTTCTGGGACACAATTCGATCCGCCCTTCAGCAAAATCACTTTCGGGCCCGCCCTTACACAGTGGAAATACTTGAGGAGATGGACCTTGATCTTTCCTTCAGGATATTCAGGGAAAGATTCGCTGATGCCGGTGATTTTACCTTCATCTTTGTCGGCAGTTTCGATATTGAAACCATCAAGCCCCTTATTCTCACCTATATCGGAGGGCTTCCCTCCCGCGGAATAAACGAGAGGTGGCAGGATCTTAATATTGACCCTCCCGCCGGTATAGTCCGGGAAAGCATCTACATGGGCATTGACCCGAGAAGCCAGGTTCAGATTGTTTTCTCCGACTCCTTCTCCTGGTCCTATGAAGGAGATTTCAGTCTGGAGGCCATGGCGGAAATCCTCGAAATGAGGCTCAGGGAAAAGGTGAGGGAGGAGCAGGGAGGAACCTATGGGATCTGGGTCTGGGCGTCAACACAGAAATACCCCGACAATGAATACTCCGTGTACATCGGATTCGGTTGTGATCCAGACAGGGTGGAAGAGCTTACCAGAACCGTATTTGAAGAGATCACCTGGATCAAGGAGGGGAAAATTGATGACATCTACCTGACCAAGCAAAAGGAGATATCAAGACGCAGCCTTGAAAAAGCGCTTAAAGAGAACCAGTACTGGCTCGACGGTATTGCCGTCGCCCTTCGCCGGAGGGAAGATCCGGCGACCATGACCGGGAGAGAAGATCTTATCAACCGGATTGACATCGAGCTCATACAGGAGACTGCAAGATCATTTTTAAATACAGATCAGTATATCAGAGTTGTGCTGTACCCCGAGTCTGCAAAATAGGCTCATAAGCTACAATTACTAAAAATAGGCAATTAAACTTTCAATTCTTATAAGATGTTATTACTTGCCTCTTTATTCTTTTGCAGTGGTAATGGATAAAACCATAGCACAATTTCCTTGACATGATGTTATTATTAAGAATATTATCAACTAAACGCTTTTATAAATAAAACAGTGGAATAAACACCCATAAAGTTGTAACCATTAATATAATCCTGAGATATAAAAATGCAATTTTTAAAAATCCAAGCGAAGGAGAAAATATGAAAAAGCTTCTTGCCGTAATAATGTTTCTGGTGTTCTGTGCTTTTCCGTTGAGCCTTTTTGCCGACGGCAAAACAATCCCCAAGGGGACCATGGAGTTCGGCCTCGGCCCGGTATTCGGCATTACACTGTGGACCGGTAGTAAGTATCAGAACGATTTAAGGGAGACCGATTTTTTAATCGGCAGCGGCGCCACCAGGTTCAACGCGGGTTATTTCATTATCAACGGCCTGTCAGTCGGCGGCACTATCAGCTATTCCAGCAACAAGGTAAAAGGTGATGCTGATCCAACAACAGTTTTCTCATTTGGCCCTGCTGTCAAATATTACTTTCCGATTAAAGACAGGTTTCTTGTAGCTGCAAAAGCGCTGTTTGAAATTAAATCTACAAAAATACCCGGTGCAGCCGACGCGACAAACCAGCTCTCTTTCGGCGGAGGAGGGGCAGCGACATATCTGCTGAATAAAAATATCGGCGTCTACGGCGGCCTTGATATTCTTTTCTATCTTGATGAAAAAATATCTGGAACCGCGGCTCCGGATACCGGCTATACAAAAATAGATCTTAACGCCGGCGTGACAATATTTCTTAAAGACTGGAAGCCTGTTAAATGATATCGCAGTAAAACATTTTGATCAGATAACCCCTTCTGTATATGGAAGGGGATCTGTATTACGTTATTTGTTAAATTAAGATCGGGTAGAATGGCATGACGGTCCACCGTTTTACACCCAGGATCTATTACAACACATTCGGAAAACAGGAACCGGTTTTAAAAATTTCACCCGAAGACAGAGTCATTACCACTACAGCGGACGCTCACGGTTATAATGAACGCATGGAGCAGGTCGCACTGAAAGACAATCCTCTGACCGGGCCGTTTTATATTGAGGGAGCAGAGCCTGGAGACGCTCTTGCTGTCCACCTGGAAATTACACGTCCAAACCGCAATACAGGCTGGTCTTCTTCCACCTTTGCCCCCAATGTTGTTGAACCTTCTTATGTCCGGAAGCTGCCAGAAAAAGAATATATAAACTGGAATATTGATCGGAGAAAGAGAACAGCGGAATACATTGATCCACTCACAGGCAGCACTGTACTTGTGCTCCCCCTCCTGCCCATGCTCGGCTGTATCGGGGTTGCTCCTCCTCAGGGCCAGCTGATCTCGTCCAGGACTTCCGGTGAATACGGAGGCAATATGGACTACCGGGGATTCTCGGAGGGCGCGACTGTTCATTTTCCTGTATTTGAAGAGGGGGCGCTCCTTTATATCGGAGACGGCCACGCCCTGCAGGGTGACGGTGAGCCCGTAGGATCCGGCATAGAAACATCCTTTGCTGTACAATTTCGTGTGGATCTTTTAAAAAGAAAAAGAATACAGTGGCCCAGGGGAGAAAGTTCTGAGCACATTTTCACTGTCGGGAACGCGCGACCTCTGGAACAGGCAGCCCAGCACGCTTTAACTGAAATGATCCGGTGGCTTCAGGAGGATTATGGTCTGGAAATGGAGGTTTCGAGCATGGTTCTGGGCCAGTGTGCGGAATTTGATCTGGGGAATATCTTTAATCCAGCTTATACCATGGCCTGCAAACTTAAAAAAAACATTATTGAAGATTTAATCAATCGGTAACAATTTACTTTTCTTAGAATTCATTTTAAACTTTTAAGCAATTGTATATATAAAAAATTAAGCTGACTCTGGTTGCGGCCAGAGGCCGCGCTATGAGATTAATCATGAAAGTACTGGAAGAACTTATTTATAGGGTTGAAGATCATCCTGTCAGGGATGTTAAAGTAGGCGCATTTACAACAGCGGTGACCAGTAAACGCTGCGGACTTGCTTCGACATTACTAGCGTACTGTTCTCCGGGCATGGTAGCACATGATGCTGGGAGCCTGCACACAAAAAGCAGTAAAGAGCTTGCACAGTATGTCCTGTCAGAAAATATGCTTGAAGCGGTCATAGGCATGGCAGCCATCAACTCAGCCCTGCCAATAGACGAAAACAGTTTTGTTGAGATAAACGCAGGAGAAATCCTTGAAGAAAAAGGAGCGGGTAAAAATATCGCGGTTATCGGGCATTTTCCATTTATACCAAGGCTTCAAAAGACCGCAAAGGCACTCTATGTTATTGAAAAGAGACCGCGTGGAGGTGACCTTTCTGAGGAGCAAATACCGGATATTCTGCCCCAGGCAGATGTTATAGCCATAAGCGGGACAACTTTAATGAACCACACCTTTGGTAATATCATAAAATACTGCAGGGTTGACAGTTTCAAGTTGATGCTCGGCCCCTCCACTCCGCTGAGCACTGTTCTTTTTGATCATGGTATCGATGTCATAAGCGGGGTGCTTGTTGTAGACCATGATCTGCTATTAAAATATTTAACCCAGGGGGCGAGCTTTAAATTCCTGAAAGGTAAGAAGATGGTTTCAATGATAAAAAAATGAAAGTAACCGTACTGACAAATAATATCCCGTTCAACGAGAGGTTGGAATCAGAGCACGGACTCAGCCTGTTCGTTGAAACTGATGCTGGGAAAAAAATCTTATTCGATACCGGACAGACCGGAATATTTTATCGTAACGCGGTAAAACTGGGTATAGAAATTGCGGAGGCTGAGTATATTGTATTCAGCCATGGGCACTACGACCATATTGGCGGATTCAGGTCTTTACATAAAATCCTTGAAAATAAAAAGCTGGTCTTTAACAGCAGCGGTTTTTTTAATAAAACAAAAAAAGAAATCTGGTCTTTCAAATTTATAGGCATCAAAGAAGATGAAAAAAACAGGATTAAAGGGTTCAATAATAAAATTGACATAAAGGAAGGTGATTTTTCTGCTGATGATTTCATGGTTCTCGGGAACATCCCGTTTGCAAGTGACAGGGAGCAGGTCAACAGGAAATTTATGATCTGCAAAGGGAACAGCAGCTCACAGGATTACATGAATGACGAGGTAGTTCTCTGTGTTATAAAGCCTGACGGGGTGATAATCATAACAGGCTGTTCACACCGGGGCCTGATCAACATATTGCATCACATAAAACTGAAATTAGACAGCAGGATAAAAGCGGTCATAGGCGGGTTCCACTTTATAGATAAAAACCAGGTTTACCTTGAATGGATAGCAGGGGAGCTTGAGAAGTTTGATATTGAAACGGTCATGCCCTTGCACTGTACAGGTAAAAAAGGCATAAATTTTCTGAAAAATACATTTCCGGGAAAAGTAAAACAGCAAACCGTACTGGTATTATGAGCCTTATATGCCCGTGAAAATAACAATTTCCTTAAACAACCGCCGGGATCATCTTTTTTTTCCCGCCCGGGTCACACCGGTTAAGATTTCTAAAAGATCATTTTTATGGTTTCCCGGGCTATACAGGCAAAGATCTCTTGAATATCATTTCATTAACCCTTGCTCCCGTATTACGTGCGATAAGATCACATTTTATTTTCAATATGAAATAAATGTTCTTTACAGTTTCCCCGTTCAGGGTCTCGTAATTTCCCATACCCTTACTGATAACAATATCCGCACTTTCATAAACTCCCAGAAACTCTCCGGAACATTCATTTAAAATTGTGCCTGCCGTGGTACTGCCGCTTGAAATAACTTTTACCAGTTTACTGATTCCTGTATATTCAGCATCAGCAGCCGTTACATCGTTAAGCACCGGTCCGCCTCTTACTGCGTATATTATTTCCAGTTCAGTGTACTGTTTTTTAAGTATTTCAATCAATAATTTATCAAATACTATCTCACCCGCATTATCACCAATAAACAGCAGCAGTTCTGAGCCGCTCACCTCTTCTTTAAATTTACTGTAATCATTTATTGAGAATGAAAGTTCAGGTATTTTTTTTATTTCAGCTTCTATATCAACACTGCTATGGGCACCAAAATCGATTATATTACCTGCGGCCGATATTTTAAACGCCTGTAACAGCGGGTCCCGTGAATCCTGTATCATTTCTTTGAAAAACGGATAAAATGATAACGCGATATCATTACTTTTTTTCTTGATATCTTTGTAAGGGTCATTATTGCCTATAATTTCTGTTATCAAAGCGGATATATACTTTACTATATCCGGTGATTTCTGATTCAAAGAAAGCGTGCTTAATTTCTTCAATGTCTCCAATACAACCTTTCTCTGTAATTTTTCATCAGCGCCGGCCATCCGGGCAGAATTTAGTGCCTGACGGATAAAACAGGGGTAACAATCCAGATAAAGTTTCATGAATGTCTCTTTCAAGTAGATTCTTAATACAGACCTTAATTTAATAAAATTTTCAAAGTTTCCCAACAACTATATTACTTGACATAATATTTCATATAAATTATAAAGAAAAACATACTCTTTCAAACAGTACCAAACGGTATCTCGGCATTCTTACATATCTATAAGGGAGATCAGATGCTAAAGAAGGCAATTGTTAAGGTTCTTCCGGGAGTAAAAAAAGTTGAATTACCTACATATACTAAAGACATCACCGGCAGCATAGAACCATGGGACGAGCGAGATATTTTATTCGCCCGGACAGACCTCTTCTACCACTTTGGCACTGACAGTCCCGAATATAAGGCCTATTATAAAGCGCACCCTGAATATCTGAAATATGACACCCATGTAAACAATATACCAGGCCTGGGGAAAACCGGAGGAGTTGACATCCCTATGTTCGAGTCTCAGTTTGAGACTATCGAAAAAATCGCCTCCGAATCTTTTGTGGACGGCGAAACAGCTCCTAAAAAAATCGTGATTCCACCTGCGCGCGCGTCAAAAAAAGTGAAAGCACTGGCCCGTCTGATCGGGGCTGATATGGTGGGAATTGGTCCTATGCGCGGGGAGTGGGTCTACAGTCATGTGGGCCGGTCTTTCGGCAACAGGAAAGGTTTCCAGAGATGGGGAACGCGGGTAAACCTCAGCAACCACAACAGTGCGATCGCGCTTGGTTTCCGGATGGATTATAATTTGATCCAGACTGCTCCTGACTTTCCAGTACTGCTTGCAACTGCCAGAGGGTACGCCATCGGCGCCTGGGTTTCAATTCAGCTTGCTCAATATATTCGCGGGTTAGGTTATTCAGCCCGGGCTCATCATCTGTATAACTACCGGATTCTTGCCGTTCCGGTCGCAGTGGATTGCGGATTAGGTGAGCTTTCGCGTGCAGGATTCCTCATTACCAGGGAGCTTGGACCCGGATTACGCCTGGCAGCTGTCACCACGGATATGCCCCTTACTCATGACCAGCCTGTTGACATCGGAGTGCAATCTTTCTGTGAATCCTGCAAAGCCTGCGCTGATAACTGTCCCTCAGGCGCCATTCCGGCGGGAAGTAAATTCGAATCCAACGGCATCAGAAAATGGAAGCTGGACGAACAAAAATGCTATCGCTACTGGCACAAAGCAGGGACCGACTGCACTCTTTGCATGACAACCTGCCCCTGGACAAAATCAGTGAACTGGTTTCATAAATGCATGTCCCTGCTGGCAACCGTAAAGGGCCCGCATCAATCGTTGATGGCAAAGGCCGATAAACTGTTTTACAGAAAATTTAAAAGGACACCCCGCCCTGATTTTATTGACCCTCCTGAACGCTGAGGTTTTGCCATGTCATTATTCAATTTACTTTAGGTGGTTTTTGAAAAAACAATATATCCTGCATTTAAAGATAAGGATTTTTCAAACTGTTATCCAACCAAAGGGCAGTATGCAATTTAAAGAAATTTCGCCCCGAATACAAAGCCTATCGATGTTCTTTTCCATTTCCCT
>DAOVJS010000133.1 GCA_030673105.1 Spirochaetota bacterium | reverse complement strand
CCTATCTGCTTAAAATTATTCATTATATTTTTATGAATTAGGGAAAAACCATAGGCGAGAAATAAAATCTCATAATGATTGAAAGTTTACTTGCATATTTTTTATAATGAAAGGAGATAAATATGGACCAATTCAGGATTGGTGTGGGACTATGGTGTGTAAGCTTTGCCGCGGACAGATTTTTATCCAGCGGTTACAGGAAACCTCACACACTTGAAGAGCAGATCAAAATCGTATCAAAGATTGAAGGTGCGGAATCGGTGGATCTACATACATCTGATTTTGAAGGAATCGAGCCTAAAGAAGTTGTAAAGATGGTAAAGGATAACGGCCTGAAGGTGAACGCGGTTAACGCGAATATTTTTGGAGATCCAATATTTAAATACGGCGCCTACACAAATACGGATGAAAAGGTGAGAAGAAAGGCGATCGATCTTTCAAAAAAATCTATCGATATAGCGCGGGAAATGGAAGCCAATATTTCATCCCTCTGGCCGGGACAGGATGGTTTTGATTACTATTTTCAAAATGATTATTACTATCAATGGGACAGCACAGTTTCCGCGTTAAAGGAAATATGCGAATATGCCCCGGATATGAAGTTCGCCTATGAATATAAAGCCAAAGAACCGCGAATGTTTTCTCTGGTGAGCAACGCGGCTAAAACGGTGCTCCTTGTCCAGGAGGTAAATGTTCCAAACCTCGGTGTTACTCTTGATTACGGACACGCCTTATTCGCGAAAGAGAACGCAGCTGAATCGCTCTGCCTGATAAACAGGGCAGGCAGGCTATTCAATGTTCACTTCAATGATGCATACGGTATAGATGACGATGATCTGATGGCGGGTTCGGTCAACATCTGGAGTAATCTTGAGTTTTTCTGGTATTTAAAACAGACAAACTACGATGGATATATTACCCTGGACATGTTTCCCTATAGAGAGGACCCTTTTGAAGCCTGCAGCCTCGCTGTCAGGATGGTTAAAACACTGGAGCAAATAACTGATGATCTGGATAGTGCAACTATAAAAAAATATCAGAAGGACAATGACGCGGCCCGTATTTTAGAGCTGTTAAGGAAAGAAGTGCTTGAAAAAAAATAGGCAAGTAAACTTGTCAATCATTATGAGAAGTTATTTCTTGCCTCTTTATTCTGTGCAGCTATTAATAGATAAAACCATAATTGATGAACGGAATTAACCTTCATTAAATAAAGTATTTTATAAAGGGGGTAATTTTTTATGAACAGCTTTCAATTTTACAATCCAACCAAAATATTTTTTGGAAATGGTGAGATTAGCAGACTCGGTAAAGAAACCGCCAAATATGGTAAAAAAGCCCTGATGGTTGAAACAAGGGGAACCCTTGAAAAACTCGGAATTAATGAACGTGCCAGACAGTTATTGGAAGAATCCGGTGTGGAGTTTATTGAGTTAAGCGGTGTTGAGCCAAATCCCAGGTTGTCATCCGTTGAAAAAGGTGCTGAAATATGTAAAAAGAATGGGCTCGATATAATAATTGCAATAGGTGGAGGCAGTGTTATTGACTGTGCCAAGGCAATTGGGTTTGCTGCCTTTGATGATGGTGATATATGGGATTTCTTTACTCTGAAGAGAAAAGCAAAGAATGGCTTACCAATAGGGGTAGTTTCAACCGTTGCAGCTACGGGGTCTGAAATGAACACCAATTGTGTAATAACAAATAAAAGAACCCAACAGAAATATGCTACTCATTATGAGTTCAGCTTCCCTAAATTTGCAATCCTGGATCCTGAACTGCATAAAACCGTGCCCAAATATTTAACAGCCTGTGGAATGGCAGATACTATTTCCCATGTGCTGGAAGGATATTTCGATGGATGTGAAAATACACCTCTGCAGGATAGAATTGCCGAAGGTGTGATTTTAACTGTAATCGAGAATGAAGGTATTTTAGATGGCCTTGAGAATCTCATAAAGAGATCAAATTTAAGCTGGGCAGCAACAATCGCATTGAATGGATTAAATGATGCGGGAAGAGGAGGGAAGTTTTACGATGCTCATACTATAGAACATGAGGTAAGTGCTAAATACGATATAGCACATGGTGCGGGATTGGCTATTGTTCACCCTGCATGGCTGTTTAATCTCTGTAAAAAAAGCCCTGAAAAGTTTGTACAATTTGCAGAGAGAATTTTTAAAATTAAAAAAGGCATTAAATCCGACCTTGAGGTTGGGCTTGAAGGTGTTGAAGCCTTAAGAAATAAGTTTAAGAGTTGGGGGCTCCCGATTACGTTAAAGGAAATAGGGGTTGAAAAAAGCATGCTGGACAGGCTTGCCGAGGATTCAACAAAATCCCCTGAAGGGATTGAACTGGATAAAAATGAAGTGCTGGTTGTGCTCGAGAGTTGTTATGCTAAATAATTAGCCAGGAAGTGCTTGAAATAAAATTAGCCTCCTTTTTTCCGGGTTTAATCTGCCAATTCATTTGCCTGCGTTTTTACGGAAGGTATAAAAAATTTTTAAAGATTAAAAGAAATGAATAAAATTAAATTACTGCTTGTTATATTTTCTATACTGATGTATTTACAGTTAAATGCAACAGCTGTAAATGCCCGGGAAAGAAGCCCGGAAGACATTATCGGAACATGGAAGGTCGTAAAAAGTAAATGTGAGGGCAATATGTGGTGGATGCCCGTGTTTTTTAGAATTAAGAAGTATGAGGAAGATGTAGTGGTTTTTTATGAATTATATAAAAAGAAATTTGAGGGAAACAAGTGGGAATTGCATAAAAATAAGAAACCCAAAGAAACGGTCTCAAAGATTTATTTGATAAGTGGAGAACAGTACTATTTTGAAATATGGCTGATTAAGGCATATGGTATAATAAACCGCGTCCGGTTTTATCTTGATCTTGATAAAGGAGGAAAGAAATTAAGGGGAACTTTCATCAGAACAGTGTCATTCCCGTTAAATCAGATTGAAAAAGCTGAAAACACATTGGGTAGCAGTAAAATACTGGAAGGAAGTAACAGGGCAGCGCCTGATTCTGAGGGGAATGAAAGAGAACTTGTCGATATCATCGTTGGAGAATGTTCGATAGTGTTTCGAAAAACTGATTGAAAATCATTGCCCAAATATATTCTTTCAAAAGATATAGATGTATCTATTACATTTTTAGCCTCTTCAAGGAATAGTAAGAATCAAATGAACTAACACTGATTGTGATCATGGATACTTTCGTTCCTTCCGTAATATCACTGAATAATTTTAGCAGCCTTATGTCAGAATATCAGGATAAATAATTGAGGCTGACTCACAACCTCTTATTAGGCTGTCCCATACATACAGACATCAGAACAGTGTCATTCCCGTTAAATCAGTATTTCTTAAAAAGTGTTGACAGGAAAAATATTTATACATTATAATAGCAGTCATTCGAATGACTGCTATTAGGAAAAATGGATAATATTACTTAAAATCCTCTATATCTTCAGGTTAAGGATACCTTATGGACAAGTTACTTCGCATAGTTGGGGGCTTTTGAGCAGGGACAATCTTGAGTACAGACTGTATGATAAAGATCTTCTCGGAGGCACCTATTAGAAAAAACTTTATTCCGTTTCATGGGGATTGCGTCCCGTTTCGCTGATCAAAAATAAGGGGGGAGGTGATGCCATAACAAATGATGTGAAGGAATGGTACGAACCGGTTATCAGACATATAAAAGAGGTTTACGATCAATACGACCTTGTTTTTGTGGGAGGGGTTGAGGGCCCTGTAACTGATGCTTACAGCTATATGGATATGGAGCTCTTTGCCATGGCAATTTATGACGCCCCGGAGCTCGTTTCTCATGTCATGGACTGTACGGGTAAATTTTCCGCTTATCTTTCACGGGTGTACGCGGAAAATGCGTCCGCACCTATATTGTTCATGGGAGAGGATATCTGCGGGAGCTCCGGGCCTATATTCAGCCCGGATTTTCTCAGGAGGCAGGCGCTTCCCAGGTGGCGCTGGATAAAAGACCCTGTGAAGAAAAAGGGATACAAGTTTCTGTTTCACACAGACGGGAGATATGGCGCGGCTCTTCGGGAATATATGCTGTGAGGTAACCCTGCCGCTTGGTAATCCTCATGATGTTGAAGATGAGACGCTCGAGCTTATTGAGCGCCTCGGGCCTCATGGAGGGGTTTTTATCGGTTCTTCGAGTGAGGTGCACGAGTTGGTGCCTCCGGAAAATGCCCGGAAAATGTACAGCACTGTGCATGAGTATGGGGTGTATCCGATTGACGTTGAAAGAATACGGAAAAGAAGGAACGAAATCAAGGACAGGCTGAAAACAAGGAAAAATTTAAATTGATCCGGTATAAAAAAAAGGTGAGGTAAATAAAATGACATCACGGGAAAGAGTAAGACTCGCAATTAATCATGAAATTCCGGACAGGGTTCCGCTTGACCTTGGCAGTACCCTGGTTACAGGAATACAGGCAAGCATATATTCAAGACTCAAAAAAGCCATGGGCGTGATGGGCGGCAGTGTCAGGGTGTATGACCCCTACCAGATGCTCGCGGAGGTGGAAGAGGAAATGAAAAAGTTACTTGGTGTTGATACCTATGGTATTCAGCTTCCGGTAACAATCTTCGGATACAGAAATGAGAACTGGAAACCCTTTACGATGTTTGACAGGACCGAGGTGCTGATTTCGGGACATTTCGAACATGACGTGCTTGAGAACGGTGATATTGTTCAGTACCCTGAAGGAGACAGAAGTGCGCTTCCCTCCGGAATGATGCCTAAAAACGGGTATTACTTTGACACAATAGTGAGGCAGGAGCCGATAGATGAGGCGAAGTTAGATGCCAGAGAATGGGTACTCCAGACCTATTCTCTGTACAACGATGAGGACCTGAAGTATCTGGAGGATACATCAAAGTGGTATTTTGAGAATACGGATTACGCGCTTGTTGGTAATTTCTGGGGCGCGGGTTTCGGTGATATAGCGATCGTTCCGGGACCGGGTATAAGAAAACCCGTGGGAATACGCGATCCGGAGGAATGGTATGTATCTTCAGTGCTCAGGAAGAATTATATAAAGGATATTTTTCACTACCAGTTTGAGCTTCAGATGAAAAATCTGAAGATGTACAGGGAGGCAGTGGGCGACCGTATAGATGTGATTGTTATGAGCGGGACAGATTTTGGCTCTCAGAACGGTCCCTTCATAGCTCCCGCTGCCTACAGGGAGCTCTTTAAGCCCCTGCATAAAGCGATGAACGACTGGGTCCATGAAAATACAGAATGGAAAACCTTTTACCATACATGCGGATCTATCGCCGCGTTTTTTGATGATTTTTACGAGGCAGGGGTTGATATACTGAACCCTGTCCAGGTTTCGGCAGCGGGGATGGACCCTGAAATTCTAAAGAAGGAATACGGGGACAAGTTTGTATTCTGGGGGGGCGGGGTCGACTCGCAGGGTGTGCTGACTTTCGGAAGTCCTGAGGATGTCAGTGACCAGGTAGAGCGGAATATACGGATTTTCAGTGAAGGCGGTGGTTTTGTTTTCAACAATGTTCACAATATTCAGGCCACTGTCCCGGTAAAAAACCTTGTTGCCCTTTTTGAAACGCTTAAAGAAAAGCGGGAATACGCGTGAAAAGACAGCCGATATTTGTATTGTTGAAAAAATTGAAACTCCGGGAGAAAAGGACTGTAAGCTTGAAGGTACAGAAGATTTTTTTCAGTTTTGTGCTATATTACTAAAAAAAAAGTTGCAAAAAATACGATAATATATTAAATAGATTGGAATAGTATTAAGGTCATTCACATGTTTAAAGAGGGGTAAGCTCAAAATGAGCAGGGTTACAATAGGAAAGTATAAAGAGGAAAACGCGATAATTATAGAAAATGATGTGATCAAGACAGTTGTGCTTCCTTGCTGGGGCTCCAAGCTCGCCTCAATTGTGTATAAACCGCTCGACATGGAGCTGCTCTGGAAGAACCCGGGTGAATCATATAAAAAAACAAATTACGGTGACAGGTATGAAAAGGGTGAAATATCCGGGTTTGATGAGATGTTCCCCACAATCTCACGGTGCTATTATGACAGCTTCCCGTGGGAAGGTACCGAGATGCCTGATCATGGGGAGGTGTGGAGTATACCCTGGGAGTATGAAATTGAAGATGAGGCCGTGAAATTGTGGGTGTACGGAGTGCGGTTTCCATACAAACTGGAGAAGCAAATTTTTATCGAAAAAAACTGTGTTTATTTAAAATACAGGGCAACTAACTTTTCGAGCTTCAATTTTGATTTTATATGGGCGGCCCACCCCCTTTTTTATGCAAATTATGGAATGGAGTTCATTGTCCCGTCTGAAATGAAAACAGTAGTCAATTCTGTTTCAGGGCCCAGATTAAAGGAGTATGGAGAGTTTTATGACTTTCCCTATGCCGCGATTCAGGATGGAGAGAAGTTTCACCTTGGACTGGTCCCGGAAAAGAATGATTACGGCTATCAGAAGTACTATTTTTCAGGAAAGGTAGCTGACGGCTGGTGTATTCTTTTTAATCCCGAGAATTCAATCAATATCGGCATGGCATTTCCAAAGGAGATTGTCCCCTATCTTGGCATATGGCTTAACGAAGGCGGATGGGAAGGCCAGTATAACATTGCCCCTGAACCCGCGACATGG
>DAOVJS010000205.1 GCA_030673105.1 Spirochaetota bacterium | reverse complement strand
GTACTGTATAGTATTTTAATGGATAAAACAATAAATTCAATACTTTTTTCGAACAGGCCAACACCCACAGCTTGCCTATCACCTTCCCCTCACTTTTCAATTTTTTCCTTCAGCATTTCATTAACAAGCTTAGGGTTCGCCTTTCCTTCTGTCTTTTTCATAACCTGCCCCACAAGATATCCGAAGGCACTCTTTTTTCCCGCCCTGTAATCTGACACAACCTTTTCATTTTCAATTAGAACATCATTCACAACTATATCAATTTCTCCTCTATCGGATACCTGTCTTAAACCCTTTTCTTCAACAATAAGGGCGGCAGATTTCCCTGTAGAGACCATATTGTCGAAAACTTCCTTTGCTATCTTTCCGGATATTGTTCCGCCTTCCATTAGATCAAAAAGCTCTCTAAGCATCTGAGGGGTCACTTTACATTGATCAATTTCAATCTTCTCTTCTTTCAATACCCGCATCACTTCACTTAAAATCCAGTTGGCAATTTTTTTAGGGTTGCTGAAATTCTCACAAGCTTCTTCAAAATAGTTTGCTATCCTGTAGGACGAGCAGAGGATTTCCGAGTCATACGCGGTTAACCCGTACCGGGCAATAAACCTTGCTCTCCTCGCTTCCGGAAGCTCCGGAAGTTTCTGTCTGATTTCATCGATAAAATCACTCTTAATAACAACAGGTACAAGATCAGGGTCTGGAAAATATCTGTAATCATGAGCCTCTTCTTTTGCACGCATTGATACCGTAGCATTCTTGTTGGTGTTAAAGAGTCTCGTCTCCTGAGATAGAACACCACCGGATCTGAGAATCTTTGTCTGGCGTTTTATTTCATACTCAAGCGCTCTTTTCACATTCGCAAAGGAGTTCATATTTTTAATTTCCTGCTTCACCCCGAATCTCTCTTCACCTTCCTGCCGTATAGATATATTAACGTCCACCCTGAGCTCACCTTTCTCCATATTACACTCTGATACTCCCGTATACTGCAAAATCTCCTTTACTGCTGATAAAAACCTGTACGCCTCTTCCGGTGTTCTGATGTCCGGCTCGGTCACGATCTCAAGAAGCGGTACGCCGCATCTATTATAATCAACTTTGCTCGGTCCTTTCGGAACTTCGTCATGAATTAGTTTACCCGCATCCTCCTCGAGATGGGCCCTGGTAAGATCGATTTTTTTTTCACGGCCGTTCTCATCCTCTATCAGTACATAGCCGTTTTTATTGAGAGGAAACTCAAACTGTGAAATCTGGTAGGCCTTTGGCAGATCAGGATAAAAATAGTTCTTCCATGCGAACACAGAGTTTTCAGCTATATCGCAGCCCAGCGCAATGCCTGCCGTAACTCCCTTCCGCAGCACTTCTTCATTTAGAACAGGCAGTGCACCTGGAAGCCCCAGGCACACAGGGCAGGTATGGGAATTCGGCCGTTCTCCATACCGGGTACTGCAGCTGCAGAAAGTCTTAGATCTTGTATTGAGCTGAACGTGTATCTCGAGCCCAATAATCGTTTCATAGTTCATCCTACTTTCCCCTCCACAACACTTGCGGTTCTAAAAATATCAGATTCGTTAAAATGGTTCGCAATCAGCTGCAGTCCGACAGGAAGTCCGCCGGATGTTTTCCCGCAATTTACGGAAGCCGCGGGCAAACCGGCGAGATTCACAGGGACTGTATAGATGTCTGAGAGGTACATCTGGAGCGGATCATCCACCATCTGTCCTAAATCCCACGCCGGTATTGGTGAAACAGGAGTGACAATGATATCCACTTCATCGAAAGCCTGCGTAAAATCTTCTCTTATCAGTGTGCGTGCTTTTTGAGCCTTTAAATAATACGCGTCATAATATCCGGATGAAAGGGTAAAAGTTCCGAGAAGAATCCGTCTTTTAACTTCGTCACCGAACCCTATGCTCCTGTTTTCTTTGTAAAGCGTCTCAAGGTCCTCTGTCTTTACATATCTTGTCCCATAACGGATCCCGTCAAACCGCGCGAGATTCGATGACGCTTCTGCAGTAGCGATAATATAATATGTCGCAATCGCATATTTTGTATAAGAAAGTTTAATTCTTTTAACACCCGTCCCCGCTTCTTTTAAGGTTGAGATTCCTTGTTCAACAATTGTCCGCACTTCATCATCAAGCCCTTCCCCGAAGTATTCATCGGGAATACCGATGGTTAAATCCCCTATGCTTTTTCCAACATAATCTGAAAATACAGGTGTTTCCACATTTGCCGAAGTGGAATCTTTTGGATCATATCCTGAAACCGCCTCAAGAAGAAGCGCACCGTCCATAACGGTCTTTGTAATAGGACCAATTTGATCAAAAGAAGACGCGTACGCTACCAGGCCATACCGCGATACTCTACCGTATGTAGGTTTAATCCCGAATACACCGCACATCGAAGCAGGCTGTCTTATAGACCCGCCTGTATCAGTTCCAAGAGCTGCAACCGCGAGATTACCCGCGACAGCACTAGCCGGACCTCCGCTCGAACCTCCCGGTATTTTACTCCGGTCGTGAGGGTTTCTTACTGCTCCAAAGTATGAATTTTCATTGGAAGAACCCATCGCGAACTCGTCCATATTTAACTTGCCTGAAGGTACGCCTCCATTCTTTTTCAGCAGGGTAATTGCCGTCGCATCATAGGGAGATACATAATTTTTTAAAATATTTGAGCCGCATGTTGTTGGTGTGTGAATGACATTGATAAGATCCTTTATGGCAATCGGGACTCCCTTAAGAAGTGTATTTTCGATTTTACCGGAATTCCCGATTAGATCACCTGCTTCCTTTTTAATCCGATTTATATCAAAATTTATATAGGCATTCAGTGGAAGCTCATGCTTATCATCCTGCGCAATCCCGGCCTCTATATCACGTACAATATCCATCACGCTTATCTCTTTTTTCTTTAGCAAATCCCGCAGCTTTTCAATTGATAAATCATTCAGACCCATACGACCCTCCTAAACAACCCTGGGAACAACCACATGATCATCCTGCCATTCGGGAGCAAGTTCAGCAACGACGGACACATCAAAACATTTTCCCTCTTTATCTTTCCTGGTAACATTTGTAAAACCCAGTGTATGAGATGTCGGGGGAACATCCGTTAGATTCAACTCACCCAGTATATCCATATAGTCTAAAATTCTTCCAAGCTGGTCCTCCATGAGCTTCTCTTCATCCGGAGTTAATTTTAGACTCGCCAGGTTTGCTATCCCTTTAATTGTTTTCTTATCAATTCCCACGGTTCGCTCCTATTCATAGATCTTATGGTTAAGTTGTTTCTTTCACAATCGGTGAGTATTGAAGCATGAGCTTTATCTTCGTACCATTATCGAATTGAATCAAGGCAACTCCCCGTTCAAGATTCAGGACTCTCCCGTGTCCGAACTTTGTATGAATAATCCGGCAATTTACTTCAAGATCGAGCATTTCTGCTCCGGTTTTGTCAGGTCCCCTCTTTACTTTATTTAAACCTGGAGACACCCGATTTTGATGATACCTGTATGATTGACTGTCCTGCCATACAGATCTTTCCCGGGGTTTTGCACTGGTGTATTCAACTCCTTCTTCCATGTTTAAAATAATCAGATCCTGCGGCAGTTCAAAAATGAAATTTGAAATTCCCCTTTTTATACTATTACCGTACAATTTTCTTTCTTCAGCCGCGGTTAAGTACAGTTTTTCCATTGCCCTTGTCATCCCTACATAGCAGAGTCTTCTTTCTTCCTGTAAATCTTTGTGCATTGTCCTGGAAAGAAAATGAGGGAATATTCCCTCTTCCATTCCCGCCATGAAGACCACTGGAAATTCAAGCCCCTTTGCATTGTGGAGCGTTATAAGATGCACACGATTATTCTGAGATTCTTCCCCGTCAGATCCCGCCTGATTGAGGCTCACCTCTTCTATAAACTCCGATACAGGAGAGGAAGGGTTGTTTTTTGAAAACTCCTCT
>DAOVJS010000149.1 GCA_030673105.1 Spirochaetota bacterium | reverse complement strand
TTATATTATAATATAGAATATCAGGAAAATACTATAGATATTTTTAGAGCCATGGAGAAACAGTACTATAGGACATTCTCGAGCTATCTAAGGGAAAGATACGGACAGAAGGTTTACAGGGTTTGTCTTGATGCCGGTTTTACCTGCCCGAACCGGGACGGAACTTTAGGAACAGAAGGGTGCGCATACTGCTCCAGCCGGGGTTCATGGAGCGGTTCAGTGCAGGTCCTGCCTCTGAAAGAGCAGGTGAGGATCGGTAAGGCAAAGGTGAGGCAGCGCTACGGGGCCCGGAAGTTTATCGCGTACTTCCAGGCCTATTCCAATACCTATGCCCCTGTAAATTTCCTCAAGGAGATTTATGATTCAGCCCTGGCAGGTGATGAGGATTTTGTCGGTCTGGCAATAGGGACAAGGCCCGATTGTATTGACAGGGAAAAGCTTGAACTTATAGCATCTTATAAAAAGACGGGGCTGGAGGTATGGATCGAGTACGGTTTGCAGTCCTCGAATGATTCCACGCTGCGGCTTATCTGCCGCGGCCACACTTCAGAAGATTTTTCAAGTGCAGTTCTCCTTACAAAAGAATACGGCATTCTTGTTAGTGCCCATGTAATTATCGGTCTGCCTGAAGAAAATAGAGAAGATGTTGTTAACACGGCCGAATTTTTATCCGGTTTGCCGGTTGATGGTGTAAAAATACACAACCTGAATATTGTGAAGGATACCCGGATGGCCGGCCTTTATTATGAGGGCAAAATAAAGCCTTTGAGCCTTCCGGAATACGCCGGGTTCGCGGTGGATTTCCTCGAGCACTTAAATCCGGATATAGTTGTGGAGCGTCTCGTTGCCGAGTCAAATCCTATGTATCTCATAGAGCCGCGCTGGAGTCTGAATAAACAGGCCGCATTGAACGCCATTACCGGGCAGTTTATGAAGAGAGATAGTTATCAGGGGAAACTGTTTAAATATGTTCAAAATAAAAGGCCTGGAGAAAGCGGGAAGATCTGATTTTAAATACCTGATTGAGAATTACAGGTTTATTGACTTTAACAAACAATGACCTTATTATTTTAGTAAGACTAAAGTGTTTGTCAGGGAGGGCTGAAATGAAGAGAACAAAAATCAAATATATTTTTATCCCGATTGTTCTTTTTTCATTGTTCTTATTCTATGGAGCTTATGGGAAAGATGGAAAAACGCCGGAAAATGCGGGGGAAAAAGACATGATCCTCGTGAAAAATATCGATTACTTTTCCGTGCTCGGTATTTCAAAACCGATGTCTGAATTTGACGCGGTTGATTTTTCCACGGAGTCACTGGACGGTCAAAAAGTGGCCTTAAGTGATTTTCGAGGGAAGGTTGTTTTTTTAAATTTCTGGGCAACATGGTGCGACCCGTGCAAGGCTGAAGTTAAGGATATTGACACTCTCTGGGACACTCTCAAGGATGAGGATTTTGCATTGATGGCGGTCGATTTAAGGGAAGACGAGAGGAAAATAAAATCATTTATGAAGCAGAGGGGAATTGATTTTCCCGTATATCTGGATCCCAGGGGGAAAATCGCGTCCTCCTATCGGATCGGCGGAATTCCGACTACGTTTATTATTAATCCTGATGGAAAAGTCGTAGGGCGCGCTGTCGGTCCAAGGGACTGGGGAAGCAAAGAATCGATTGAGTTTATGAGGAGTCTGATGAATTAGCTGTTTTTAAATTTTGAACGCAGGAGTATTTAATTAAGTGAGCAGGATAGAATGCGTCTTTTTTGATCTGGGAGGTGTTTTATATACTCTCGATTATGAAGCTGTGTGGAGGGGCTTTTCTGAATGCTGCGGTATGCCTTCTGAAGAAGTTCAGAGTGCTATATATTCAGATGGCACATTAATTGAATTCGAAACCGGAAAGATCTCGCCAATACAGTTCTATGAGGCCATTAAAAGGCGCCTTGGATTTGGCGCGGGTTTTGACGAGTTTAAAAAAATATTCAATTCAATTCTTATCAAACGTGATGATATGTTCGGGCTGGTTTCAGATCTAAGTAATTTTGTAAATGTTCTTATTTTGTCAAATACAAATGAGATCAACGCGGAGGTATTAAACGTTGATCTCAGGGATCTGGATGGCGATGTTGTGTATTCATTTGAGGTTGGATACACAAAGCCGGATCAGAGAATATTCAGATTTGCTCTGGAAAAGAAAAGTCTCACACCTGAGAAGACGATATTTATAGATGATCTTGAAGAAAATATCAGGGCTGCCCGGCTGTTGGGGATACATACTCATTTATATAAAGACAGGGACAGTCTTATGAGATTTTTTAACGACTACGGAATTATCGACCGCCTATGAAAAAAAATTATCAGGGCTTGTATACCATCGCCTTCCAGACTGAATCATCTTCCAGCCGCTTACCGATGTTCACATCATAAAAATCTTCAAGAGGCTTAAGAATATCGAATGACTCCTTATATACCTTTTTAAGCACGTTTCGCACAATCTGTATTCCGGCGTCTGTCATTTTTCCGAGGGGCTTTCTTGGCGCTCCCGCCGGGATTCCAAGGGCATTCATTGCTGTTTTGATGGCAAGGGGATTTCGAAACCGGTCTTCAACTGAAATTTCGGCGCCTCCCGGCAGTATACGTTTCGATTTCGCCTTAACAGTAACAATTGAAAAGAGGGGTCTCAGTTTATCCGCGATTGCCTTTCCCTTATCTGAGTTTCCTGAAAGGACGGCGTCCACCATCTCTTTGACAGCACCTGGTACTATATTTGTGACAACAGAAATTACTCCTGAAGCTATTATCTTGTTATTTATCATCATTTCGAGGGTCTTATCGTCGTCACCGGACATAATGCTCATGTCAGGCATGAGGTCCCTCTCTTCGATCATTCGAGAAATGTCGCCTGTCGCCTCTTTTATCGCGATGACCCTGTCGTATTGGCCGCTCAATACAGCTATATCGACTGGTGATATGGATGTCCCTGTTCTGCCCGGGATCACGTAGATGGCAATTTTGATATCTTTATATTCGTCAAGAATACTTTGATAATACTCTTTCCGCAATTCAAGGCTGGACGGGCCATTATAGTAGCAGTCGACTAAAAGAACTTTATCTATTCCGGATTCCAGCGCGTTTTTGCAGTAACCTGATGCCTCTTCTGTGCAGTTGGACCCTGTGCCGGCGAGCAGGCCGCACCTGTCTCCCGCGAACTCTTTTGCCTTTCTGACAACTGTATTATGCTCGTCCTTGCTCAGTGTGGGTGATTCACCTGTAGTACCGACCGGTAGAATGCCTGTGATTCCCTGGGCTATCTGAAATTCAATATTTTTTTCAAGGCCGGCATAATCAACACTTCCGTCCTGCTTGAAAGGAGTGGTAAGAGCTGTCCAGGTTCCCCTAAAGTCAACTACAGGCATGGTACCCTCCCTTTAATTTTATAGGGAAATTACTAATAATTTTGTAATTATGCAATACATTTTTAATTCGGCGCGGTCAGACACCGTTGTGTTTATATTTTTTTAAACGTGCCATTTTTTTTGTAAAAAACTTGACATTGAGTGCAGTATTGTGGTAAAATATGTATCAATAAACAGAATATCATTCTAAATAGCAGAACAGATTTATATGGATCAATTATTTAAAGAAAAACCCAAGTATTATCTTAAAACTCTTGGTGATGCATTGGAGATTCTGGATATCTTAAGCCACGTTCAGGTTCCCATGGGTGTGGCTGAGCTGAACAGGGAAATGGGGACCGGACGGAGTAAAATACATAGAATACTCGATACCCTGAAATATTGGAGTTGTGTGGAGCAGGATCCTGCCACACGAAAATATTTTCTCGGCTCAAAAGTTCTTGAGCTTGCAAGGAATAAATTACAGACAACAGACCTGATTAAAGTTGCTTCTACAGATTTAGAGGAATTGCTTGAAGAATGTCAGGAAACTGTGCATTTAGCTTCATTGGATAATGGACAGGTCCTCTATTTAGATAAAAAACAGGCGCCCCAGGCAATCGGGATAATCTCCAGAGTAGGGCAGCGGCTGCCTGCACATTGCACAGGGCTTGGTAAGGTTTTACTGGCACACCTGGATGAAAAAAGTCTGGATGAAATTATCAAAGGTTTAGGATTGCCGCGGTTTACTGAAAATACCATAACATCGGAGAGTGACCTGATTGAAGAATTGCTGAAGATAAAAGAATCGGGTTTTGCGATTGATAATCAGGAAATAGAGGAAGGCCTTTGCTGTGTAGCGGCTCCAATAAGGAATTATTTAGGAGAGGTGATTGCTGCTGTAAGTGTTTCCATGCCGGCTTTCAGATTTACCGAAGAAAAAAAGCGGCAAATAATTGAGGAGATAATAATACATGCAGGAAGAATATCCAAAAAGTTAGGGTATGGTTTTAAAAAGTAAAGTAGAACATATAAGAAAAGGGGGATCATATGAAAATTAAAAAAGTATATGACTTAACACAGCCTTTATATCATAATTGTCCGGGGTGGCCGGATTTTCCACCTCCCTCCGTTGAACGTATGCTTTTTATTCCTCACGATATTTGTAATGTTGAAAAAATAAACATAAACACACACACCGGTACCCATATTGATGTACCCTATCATTTCTTCAGTGACGGAAAAACTCTTGACCAGATTCCTGTAGATACCTGGATTGGTGAAGGAATTGTTGTCGATTTCAGTTCAAAGGGAGATAAAGAGATTATTACTGCCGGCGACCTGGAAAAAGCGGCAGCACACATGGTTAATGGTGATATTGTAATGCTCTATACAGGTCGCGGGAAGCATAGAGGCTTCAGTGAGAAGTATCTGAAAAACTGGCCGTCTGTTGACGAAAGCGGAGCAAGGTGGCTGGTAGACCACGGCGCAAAGATTATAGGTATTGACGGGCTGGGAATTGAGATGTACGGCTTTGTTGAACCGGTTGTTCATCGTGTTATTCTGGGGGCGGGAGTTCCAGTCGTTGAGGAAGTTTATCTTGAAGAAATAGCTCCCATGGGAGATAAACGGTGGCTCTTTGTATGCCTACCGCTTCTTTTAAAGGGTGCAGGCGGATGCCTCGCGCGGGTTATTGCTATTGATGAAGAATAGGCAAGGCCAGGCTTTTGTTTTATTTTTTTTGAGGTGAGAGCATTGATTAATATTGATGAGAAAGTATTGGAAGTAAAAAGTATAGAAAAGCAGTATCCGGGCACTATTGCGTTAAAAGGTGTGGATTTTAACCTCAGGCGTGGAGAGGTGAGAGGCCTTCTTGGTAAAAATGGGGCCGGTAAGAGCACTCTCATAAAAATACTGGCGGGATTAACGAGAAAAACAGAAGGTGAGACCTTTTATTTTGGGAAAAAGGAAGAAGTGTATAGTGTTGAGGATTCAGAGGCTTTAGGATTCAGGTTTATATCTCAGGAACCTTCACTTATGGAAGATTTAACCATCGCAGAAAATATAGCTTTACGGGAAAAGGAATTACACCGGGGTTTAAAATTTATTCGGTGGCAGGATATTTATAGGAAAGCTGAAGAGAAGCTTACGATACTGGGACTGAATATTGATCCCGGGCTAGAAGTACGCTACCTGAAAGTGGCAGAAAAGCAGATGCTTCTGGTATTAAGGGAAATATTTTCAACAGGATCCAGAATAATTGCTCTGGATGAGGTTACAACGGCACTTTCGCTGGATGAAACTGAAAATGTATACAAGATACTTCGGAAGCAAAAAAGTGAAGGACAGTCGTTTATATACGTATCTCATGAAATTGATGAGATTTTTCAAATATGCGATTATGCGACAGTGCTGCGGGATGGGAGGGTTGTCCTTGATGAGCGCATTGAGAATTTAACTCCCGGGGACCTGAAAAAGGCAATTGTAGGCCGGGAGGTAAAAATTACCCGTCATAAGGGGCATAGAGTAGAAGATAAACATCGTGAGGTAGTTCTCTCCGTTCAGAATATAAGTAATGAAAAACTGCATAATGTAAATTTTGAACTGTACAGGGGGGAGATCCTCGGCGTGTATGGTTTAAGAGGTTCAGGAAGAACAGAATTGCTTAAAACAATATATGGATTGCTCCCTGTTGAAGAGG
>DAOVJS010000076.1 GCA_030673105.1 Spirochaetota bacterium | reverse complement strand
GCCGAGGTCATGCCTGCCCTGAGGCAGGGAGCTGAAGGTATAGGAGTTCTTCGTACAGAGTTTCTCTTTCTGGATAGGGACGCTCCTCCTTCCGAAGAGGAACAGTGTGAAGCTTACAGGAATATTGCCGGACAGCTTGAAGGCCGCTCTTTAGTTATCCGTACCCTGGACGCTGGCGGTGATAAACCGCTTCCCTATCTTGATATGCAGGTTGAAGCGAACCCCTTTCTGGGACAGCGAGGCATAAGGCTCTGCCTGGCCAGCCCCGCTATTTTAAAGATCCAGTTGAGGGCCATTCTGAGGGCAAGCCCGGGGCACCGGATAAAGATAATGTTTCCCATGATTTCTTCGGTTGAGGAGGTTCAGCTTGCCAGGGAGTTCCTGTATGAAGCACAGGTCCAACTCAGGAATGATGGAATATCTTTCGACGAATCCGTGAAAGTTGGTATAATGGTGGAAGTGCCTTCGGCCGCGATAACAGCGGACTTTATGGCAGGGAAAGTGGACTTTTTCAGTATCGGTACCAATGACCTGAGCCAGTATATAATGGCTGCTGACCGGACAAATGCCGTTGTTTCGACTTTAAGGGATGAGCTTCATCCGGCAGTGCTGCGTATGATTCGACAGACCGTCACCGCCGGGCATGCTGAGGAGATAAGGGTGGGCGTGTGCGGGGAAATGGCAGGCGACAAACTGGCTGTGCCCGTTCTCCTGGGGCTCGGAGTTGACGAGCTCAGCATGAATCCCACGGCAATTCCCGCTGTTAAACAGACCATTTCCCGTATATCGATGGCAGAGGCAGAGAAAACCGCGGACGCTGTATTGAACCTTGATTCCGCGGAAGAGGTGAGAAAATATGTATTGGGGAGACATTTCAGGTGATTTAAATAATTCTTCATTTGTAAATCGATTAATATATACAATGTGTGAAGAAATATTATGAATACCTCAGAATGGAAAGATGTGAGCCTGCAGTACGGCACCGATAATTTACAGATAAGAGTCCCGCCGTGGTGTGATATTTTAAAGCTTAAAGAGTATCCTGCGTTAAAAAATCCAGGGGAGCGGATAGAAGATGCTCTATCCAATCCCATATACAGCCGGAGAGTAGAGGATATTGTCGCCTCCAATAAGAAGCCGCCTTCCGGGATAAGTGCTGCTGTAGCTGTTTCCGATAATACAAGGCCGGTCCCCTACAGCGGGGAAATGAGTAGCGGGATACTCCTTCCTCTTTTAAAAAGACTGAAAAAAGCGGGAATAAAAGATAGAAATGTAAAGATAATAGTTGGAACAGGGACCCACAGGAAGACATCCGCCCGGTGGAAAAAGAAGGCTCTCGGAGAGTTTATAACTGCTGAATATGAGATAATTGACCATGATTGCACATCATCCGATCTTTGTTTCCTGGCCGATATAGATGGGATAGAGGTTAAGATTAACAGGCGGTTTTTAAAAGCGGACATTCGTATTATCACCGGCCTGGTCGAGCCTCATTTTATGGCAGGAGCGTCGGGTGGGAGGAAGGCTGTGTGCCCGGGTCTTGTTAATCTGGAAACCACAAATATTTTCCATGGCCCTGAATTTATGGACAATCCCGGAGCTGCCAGTCTGATTTTAGAGAATAACCCCTGTCATGACTTTTCGCTGAAGGTCGCGCGGGAGGTCAGGGTGGATTTTAGCGTTAATGTAGTTTTAAACAGTGACATGGAACTTGCCGGGGTTTTTGCCGGTGATATGGAAAAGGCTCATCTCGAGGCGGTGGAAAAATTGATGGAATTTTCTTTGATTCCGGTTGGCCATGAGTATAATGTAGTCCTGACACATGGTGGAATTGTCGCGATCAATCATTATCAGGCTGCCAAGGCAGCATGCGGTGTAATTCATATTATTAAAAGGGAGGGGATGGTTATTTTAGCCGCGCATAACAGTGACATCGAACCTGTCGGTAAGGAGGATTATAAAAGGGTTCTGAAAGTCCTTGTGGAAAAGGGTCCGGGTAGTTTCACGGAATTCATTAAGAGTGACAGCTGGCAGTTTACCCCTGACCAGTGGGAGGTCCAGAAGTGGGACCAGTTTTTTAAAAAAGTTGGATCCTTTGACAGATTAATCTATTGTACAACTAACATTGAGCCCGAGACTTTACATAAACTGCCGGGCAGGAGCGGTTATGATTTCGCGGATGGAAAAAGTATTCAAAAGATGGTTCAGAATGCTGTATTTTATGCTGTGGATAAGATGAAACAGAAGGGTAAACAGCCTGAGATGGCTTTTGTGAAAGAAGGGCCCTATGCGGTGCCCGTACTAAATAGGCAAAAAATAATATTTGAATAAGGAGGTAAAATACAATGCTAAATGAAGAGGTCAAACAGGATGTTAAGAAGCAGTTTGAGAGCTTACAGAATGATGTGAGGCTAGTGGTGTTTACGCAGAAGGTTGAATGCCAGTACTGCGCTGAAAACAGGACCCTGTCGGAAGAGGTCGCCGGGCTTTCCGATAAATTATCACTTGAGATATACGACTTTGTTGCTGACAGTAATAAAGCCGATCAGTACGGCGTAGACAAGATCCCGGCAACGGTCATAATAGGCCGGAAAGACCATGGTATCAGGTTTTTCGGTATTCCGGCAGGGTATGAGTTTACATCTTATCTCGAAGCGATTAAGCTGGTATCCACAGGCGAAACAGGTCTTTCCGATAAGACAAAAGCTTTTCTGGACGGTCTGGAAAGGGATGTACATCTTCAGGTTTTTGTTACGCCGACATGTCCCCATTGTCCGTCAGCAGTGGTTTTAGCCCACAAACTTGCCTTTTATTCAGACAGGGTCAGGGCAGATATGGTCGAGGCAATAGAGTTTCCCCACCTGAGTGTGAAGTATGAAGTTCAGGGCGTGCCGCGTACAGTTATTAATGAGAATGTAAGTCAGGAAGGGGCCGCGCCTGAAGCCCTGCTGGTAAAAAAGATAATGAGTGCTTTACAATGATTGTTAATATAAAACCGTATTTTATTTGAGGGCGCATTCAAGTAATATCGGTACTGCTTATTCTTTTACCACTATACCTTTCCTGTACGCTTTCAGGTAATTACCGCAGTATGGATCTTTATTTAGAATTGCCTCTGTCGCAAAGATGATACTCATCATAATCGGATCGAGAGGATCGATTAACGCGCCGTCCAGTCCGTTCACGATGCATGAGGCCATAAAGGCCCGGTTGACCTGTTTCCTCGCGGGCAGGCCGTAGGAAATGTTACTCAGGCCCGTAATCAACTTAACCCCGGGAAAGTTCTTTTTTACACCTTTAATTGTGTCTATCACGACCAAACCGAAATTTGTGTTCACGCTTATCGGTGTTGTTAACGGATCGATGGCAATATCCTCGATTTTTTTACCGGCTTTCGTAAGATCATTGATGATCTGTTCCGCGATTTTTACCCTGTCATCGGCTTCGTCAGGAATACCGTTATCGTCAATGCAGAGGCCCAGAACCAGGACATTATTTTCAACGGCAAGAGGAAATACCTGCTTCCAACGATCGCTCTCCCTGGTTATGGAATTGAGCATGGGTTTACCGTTTTTATGGAGTTTCAAACCCATTTCCATTGCCTCTACGCGGGGACTGTCTATCGCGAGAGGTTTTTTTGTCACACCCTGAACCACGTTTATTGCCCATTCCAGTTTTTCCAGTTCATCCGTCACAAAGGCGCCCGCGTTTACGTCAATGAAATCCGCTCCGGCCTCATCCTGTTTAACAGCGAGAGTTTTGATGAATTCAGCGTCTTTATTTTGCATTGCTTCCTTGATTTTTTTTCGGGTAGAATTTATAAGTTCTCCAATAATTACCATTAATTTCCTCCGGATTGATTATTTTCATGTAAATTAATAGCAAGAAAAATTTTTAGCAATATTTTTTTCAGCAGGAAATTATTATATTATTAATAGGGGAGTTGAAAATTTTCTCTTCATCATAGAACAGGGAGAATGATATGGATTCTGTTGAAGTCGATGATGCCAAAACACTGGTTTCCGTGGACAGGGTTTTACCTGCGAAGATGTTAATTATACCGATGAAAATGAGACCTGTATTTCCCGGCATACTGATGCCCCTTGTAATCGGGGGAGAAAAGTATATCAGGACTGTTGAGAAGGTTTTAGAGGATGATGGATTTATCGGTTTGATTTTAAACAATAATGCTGACATCATGGAAGACAGGGAGGATAATTTCTATAGAATCGGGACCATTGGAAAGATCATCAAGAAGATAAATCTCCCGGACGGGAAGATTAACTTTTTTGTCAATACGATAAAGCGTTTTAAAGTGAAGAAGTTTCTTTCTTTTGATCCTTTTATAACCGCGGCTGTGAGCTACATTGAAGATAAAATGAGGATGGATAATGAGATCAAGGCTTTGACAAGGGCACTCTACGCCGAAATCAAAGAGGTTTCCGAGGATAATCCCTTTTTCACGGAAGAGATAAGATTGAACATGGCAAATCTCAATGGAGTTGAGAAAATAGTGGATTTTGTCACATCCATCCTGAACATTGATAAGGAGAAGCAGCAGAATATACTTGAGACCTTTGATATTAAAAAGAGGGCTGAAAAGGTGTTGACCCTGCTGCATAAGGAGAAGGAGCTGTTAAAACTTCAGAAAAAGATCCAGGAAGGGATAAATGAGAAGGTGACAAAGCAGCAGAGGGAGTTTTTCCTGAGAGAACAGCTTAAAGCCATCAAGAAAGAGCTGGGAATGGAGGTCGATGCCAGGAAAACGGATTACAATAAATTTAAAGAGAAGCTTGACGCTCTTGAACTTTCCGGCGAGGTAAAGGATAAAGCCGATGAGGAACTTGAAAAGTTAGGATTGATGGATGAACGCTCGCCGGAGTATGCTGTCACAAGAAACTATCTGGAAGCAATATGCTATCTTCCATGGAATAAATTTTCATCTGAAGATATCGATATCCCGAAGGCGAGAAGGATACTGAACAGGGACCATTATGACCTTGATGAAGTAAAAGAGAGGATACTCGAGTTTTTGTCAGTTAAAAAACTGAAACCGGAATCAAAAGGGTCAATACTGTGCCTTATCGGGCCGCCCGGGGTGGGAAAGACCTCTGTGGGTAAATCAATTGCCAGGGCCATGGGAAGAAAGTTTTTCAGATTTTCTCTGGGAGGTATGAGAGATGAGGCAGAGATTAAGGGGCACAGGCGTACTTACATAGGGGCCATGCCCGGTAAGATCATCCAGGCTCTTAAGATTGTCGGGACCAAGAATCCTGTCATAATGCTCGATGAGATAGACAAGCTTGGAATGAGCTTTCAGGGTGACCCATCTTCGGCACTGCTTGAAGTGCTTGACCCAGAGCAGAATGTCGATTTTCGTGACCACTACCTGGACCTTCCTTTTGATCTTTCACATGTGCTCTTTATAACCACCGCTAACACAGTAGATACGATACCATCGCCGCTGCTGAACAGGATGGAGATAATACGTCTTTCAGGATACATTGAAGAGGAGAAGATTGAAATAGGAAGGCGGTATATTATCCCCAGGTCTCTGAAAAAGCACGGCCTTAAAAATAGTAATGTAAAGTTTGACAGGACTGCGCTGAAAGAGGTGCTTCAGGGGTACGTGAAAGAAGCGGGCCTGAGAAACTTTGAAAAGGCCATTGATAAAATATCCCGAAAGGTCGCGAGAAAATATCTGGAAAATGAAATCGAATTTCCCCTTACCGTAAAAAGAGACAATATAAAGGACTTTCTTGGAGAGAGGGTATTTCTTGAAGAAACCGCCCACAGGATTAAAAGGCCGGGGATTGCGACCGGCCTGGCCTGGACTCCCCTTGGAGGTGCGACACTGACAATTGAATCAATTTTGATACCCGGTAAGGGCGACCTGAAACTTACAGGAAGCCTCGGTGATGTAATGGTTGAATCGGCGAATATAGCACTCTCCTTTGTCCTCTCGAAAATGGGAGAGTATAAAGTTGACGGCGAGCTATTTGAAAACAACTTTATACATCTCCATGTGCCGGCAGGCGCTACACCGAAGGACGGACCTTCAGCCGGCATCACAATGGCGTCCGCGATGATGTCACTGGTTACCGGGCAGAGGATAAAAAACCGGCTGACCATGACCGGGGAGCTTTCGCTTATAGGAAATGTGCTTCCTGTGGGAGGCATAAAAGAAAAGGTAATAGCAGCCAAGAGGGCAGGAATGAAAAACATTGTCCTCCCGGCAGAGAACCGGAAAGATCTGAACGAGATCCCCGATTACATCAAGAAGGGTATCACATTTCATCTTGTCGAAACGATGGACGACGTGGTAAAAATGGTGTTTGCCTGAAACTTATTAACCATACAGACTTATTGTGAAACAAAATAATAACAGCGTTCCTGCCGGAAAAGTGCCCTGGGTTATTTTGTACCTGCTCGAATTTACTGGGGGCATGACCTTCAGCGCACTTGGATCAATGCTCCCCGATATCTCAGAGATATTTGCCCTTTCCGTAGCACAGGCTGCTTCACTCCCTTTTGGCCAGTTCCTGGGCGGGTTTTGCGGTCTTATAATCCTCGGACTTATTATATCCCGTGCAAAACCGAAGGTTATTCTCACAGTTGCAGCTTTTTTAATGTCTGTTTCAACACTCTGTATAAGTATTATACAGAGATACTCATTTGGATTTGTTTCGACTTTTTTTTTAGCCGGAGCAGCTATGAGCATTCAGTTCGCCCTGCCCGGCGTTATTACAACCTTTCTGGCCGGAGGAAGTGCGGCGAGGAACATGAATATTGTCTATTCATTCATGTCGGCGGGCGTGGTTTTTTCTCCGCTGGCAGCAGGTGTTCTCATTGCTTCCGGCTTTCACTATCCCGTCATCTTTATAATAATCTCATCCGTTTCTCTCATCGCAGCCGTTATCACTCTGCTGATTTCATTTCCCTCCACAGACCTCGGGCCCGGCTTTTCTCGTCCGGTTTTGAGGGATCTTTTTACAAATCACCGTCTATTTGTGATAGTCGTGCTGGCCGCAGGCATGTGTTACATGAGCGCGGAGGCTATCCCCAATAACTGGATCCCAAAGTATCTGACCGATACCTTCAGCGGTTATACAGGTTTCCGCCCGGGACTGATTCTCGCGCTCTTCTGGGCTTCAGTCACCGTTGGGAGGTATATCTGTGCGGCTGTTCTGAATTTCTGGAACAAACCCCGTGCCCTGCTGATCATTCTTTCCCTTTGCGCTTCCGCCTGTCTTCTAACAGCGCCCAGCGCCACAGATCCCTTTCTGACAGAGCTGATTTTTATTTCCTCGGGCCTGTTTTTCTCAGGTATGATACCCATTATATTTTCTTTTAATGAACATCTGCCCCGCAGGCTATCAGGCACCATGTTTATACTTATTTTAGCAGTGGGTATGCTCGGGGCTTCCGGTGCAGGAAAATCCATCGGACTTATTGCCGATGCAGCAGGGTTTCGTGCGGCCATCATGATCGGCGCGGTTCCGCTGTTCATTATCTTCCTCTTAGTTTTTGCAATTAAAAAAAGTATCACCTGTTAAAGATGCTTTTACTTTTTTCATAAATGAGAATATATTCAATAAAATTTTATGAACGCTGCAGGTACTGGTATGAATCCGTTTGATGTACTGAAAGAGAGGGGTTTTATCTATCAGGCCACAGACGAGAAAGCCTCAAGGGAGAGCTTCGAACGAAAGCGGGTTACAGCCTATATAGGATTCGATCCAACGGCGGATTCTCTCCACGCGGGAAGCCTCGTTCCTATAATGGCACTGGCCCATCTTCAGCGGAACGGGCACAGGCCGATAGCACTCCTTGGCGGCGGAACCGGGCTCGTGGGGGACCCGTCCGGAAAAACAGAAACGAGAAAGCTGCTGGGCATTGAAGTGATAAAAAAAAATGCTGAAGCGCTCAAAGAACAGTTCTCACGCTACATAACCTTTGATGAGGACAGGGCCCTGTTATTGAACAACGCGGACTGGCTCGTGAACCTGAAATATATTGAGTTTTTAAGGGATATAGGAAAGCACTTCTCGGTCAATAAGATGCTCACCGCAGAGTCAATAAAGCAGAGGCTTGAGAAGGGCCTTACATTCATAGAATTTAACTACATGGCGCTTCAGGCTTATGATTTTTATATTCTTAATAGAGATTACGACTGTGACCTTCAGATGGGCGGACAGGACCAGTGGGGCAACATTGTGGCGGGAATAGATCTTATCCGCAGGATGAATGGAAAAGAAGCATACGGCATTACCTTTCCCCTTATAATGAGTGCAGGCGGTGAAAAGTTCGGCAAGTCGGTAAAGGGTGCTGTATGGCTTGATTCGGATAGAACATCGCCCTATGATTACTACCAGTTCTTCCGCAATACCATGGATTCAGATGTAGGCAGGTATCTGGGATATTTTACATTTCTGCCGATGGATGAGGTAAAAGAGCTGTCCGGCTTAAAACCGCCGATGCTTAACAGGGCAAAAGAGATACTCGCCTTTGAGGCAGCGAGAATAACGCACGGGATTGAGGCTGCGCGGAAAGCATATGCCGCATCCACGGAGAAGTTCGGCGAGGCTGATCCCAATCAAACGGTCTCAACATCATCGGCAATTAATGAAGTAGTTTCCGGAGCGTCAGATCACCCCGCTGTAAAAATAGGAAAGGGGAGGATCGAGCAGGGGCTTTCTGTTCTTGAAGCCTTTGTGAGCTCGGGGCTCTGCGGGAGCAGGGGAGAAGCCCGAAGGCTTATCAGGCAGGGTGGAGCCTATATTGAAGGAAAAAGAATAGACGACGAGAACCTGACGCTCAAGAAAGAAGATTTCACGGAAGGAGAGCTCAACCTGAGGGCAGGGAAGAAGAGATATATGAAGATCAGAGTTGAGTAGAGGGCCGGTTAAATCGGCTTTAGAATTGACCTTCTTGACATATTACGGTGTGTTTTTTCATAAACAGGCTGTATCAGTATTTAAAGGGCCTGCCTGCCAGTATAAGGGAGAGAGCTTCCGCCCTGGTCTTTTCGTTTTCCTGAAAAATTCCCCTTACTGCGCTGGTAATTGTGTAGGAGCCCGGCTTTTTTACGCCCCTCATTATCATGCAGAGATGTTCCGCTTCTACAACCACTATTACACCGTGAGGTTTTAATTGTTTCATAATGAGATTGGCGATTGACGTTGTAAGCCTTTCCTGGACCTGCAATCTTTTAGCGTATACATCGATGACTCTGGCGAGTTTGCTCAGCCCGGTAATCCGGTTATCCTTTGGAATATATCCTATATGCGCTCTTCCGTAAAAGGGAAGCATGTGATGTTCACACATTGAGAATATAGGGATATCTTTCACAATGACAATTTCATTATGCTGCTCCATGAGTAAAACCTGTAGAGTGTCTTCCGGATCTTGAAAGCCCCCTGAAAAAATATCTTCATACATCCTTGCGACTCTCTCGGGAGTTTTAACAATGTCGGGCCTGTCGGGTTCGGGATCGATTTCTTCAATAATCATTCTAACCGCTTTTTGAATTTTTTCTTTGTCCATCCGGTTCTCCGAAATGTCTTGGTATTTGAGATTAGTAAAAATATATCAATTCACTGTGAAAAATCAAATTAAATCTTACCCGCGCTATTTTCCGATACAGAAGTTATTGAATATTTCATTGAGTATTTCAGTTGTTGTGACTTCCCCTGTTATCTCTCCGAGGATATCCATCGCGCTCCGGACATCGTATGCCATGAGTTCCGGTTCCATGTCTCCGTCCGGAGGTTTTACCGCGTATAGCAGCTCTTCCAGGGCTTTTTTCAGAATAGTGT
>DAOVJS010000142.1 GCA_030673105.1 Spirochaetota bacterium | reverse complement strand
TGTTATGGTTAAATAGATCAGTGTGCTGTTGTGCTCACGAGTTTTGCCGTTGTGAATAAATATCAATTACCGGAAGGATGATGCCTTTCGGGAAGATTTAAATCTCCGCTAATTCGAGCGATACCTTTTGAACAGTCTCCACTCTCAAGAAACTTTTCAACTGCTCCTTTTATACGTATTATCCTATACTTGCCGTACTCCTTCGCATAAAATTCATCATAACATTCCTCAAAATCCGAAAAGTGGTCTTTTAGTATTCTTTGTATAACATTTTGCTCTCTTGGTATATATACCGGCAAAAACCGTCAAGCAGCAATTACAGCATCATGCTTTATATTTTCTACCTTCGTCCAGCATTGTCAGGTAGTTTTCGAGGGGGATGTAATTCGCCACTGTATTTCCCGTACCCAGACAATACCCTGCACCCTCCATACATACATGGAGGGTATCTTTTACTCTTTTTCTTATGGCGTTTTCATCGGCCCTGCACAGGAAGTCTACATCTATACCGCCAAGGATCGCGATACGGCTGCTGTACTTCTTATATGCCTCTGTCACGGGCATGATAGAATCCTCGAATGAATGCCTGGCGTCAATTCTCACATCATCTATAAAATCATCCATTATTTTTTCAATATTCCCGCAGTTATGCAGAAGATACAGCTTGCCTTTTTTGCGGGCAGTCTCAGCGCACCGCTTGTGCCAGGGCAGTATCTTTTCCCTTAAGATTTCTGGTGACGCAAGAGTATCTGTATGAAAACCCATATCATCAGAGCCCCATACAAGCGGCATGCATGAAAAATCACAGAGGGTACTGGTATAATCGATGTAGAACCTCCCAACCTTTTCACCCAGCGCGTCAATCAGCTCAGGATCGTCAGCTATCTTATAACAGAAAGTCTCATATCCGAGAAGAAAGGTTATCATCTCAAGTATATGGGCTGTCAGGTCGAAGCATCCCATATTTTCAGGCAGGTTTTTTTCAAGCCATTCAAGGGGACCGAAATCAATATCCGAGACCCTGGGCCAGGGATAATTTTCGAGGTCTTCCATCGTTTGAATGGGGCCCTGATGCTCTTCATTCCATTCGCGGCTCTCCCTGTACTGATTAAAAATCGACGTTGTATCCGCGGCATTGATATAATTCATTTTAAACATATCTTTATGGATAACACCGACCCGGAAAACATCATATCCGAGGAATTCATGGATCTTAATCTCACGTTTTAAATTATAAAATGGGTCATTTTTATTAATACCCTCTGCTAATTCATAACGTTCACAGACCACATCCTTAACCTCATCATCTAAAAATAACTCGATAAAATGGACCCGCCCGGGCTTTTTTTTCCTTTTTATTACATCGATGAATTCCAGAACATCAGGTATAACTCTGCTATTTTTTAAGAGATCCATTATTATTCTCCTGTCTCAATATCTTTTTTATCTCTTCTGTGACAGCCTGCAGAAACCGCGCGCCAAGGGTTCCATCCACTGCCTGGTGATTAATCGTGAGCGAGAACCCTATGTGAGGTACAAACTTTACATCGCCGCCGCTTTGAACAGGCTTCAGGGTTATATTACCAACGCCAAGAACACCCACTTCCGGCGGGTTTAATATCGGCGTAAAGGTATCAATTCCGAACTGACCCAGATTAGTTACGGTAAACGTACCGCCTTTCAAATCTCCGAGCCCGATCTTATTTTCGCGGCATTTATCAATCAGCCGCTTTGCTTCTTCAGATAGTTCCTTCAGGCTCTTCAGATGGGCATTCTTTATGACAGGCACTATAAGACCGCCTGAGGTATCAACCGCGAGGCCGAGGTGAACGGATTGAAAAATACGTATTTTATCTCCAAGAAAATGGCTGTTCAGCTCTTTGTATTTTATCAAAGCCCTCGCGGCAGAGTAGAGGATTATATCGTTGATAGTAATGTCTCTCAGCCCGTCACCCTCCGGGCTTTCTTTAAACCTTTTCCGTAATTCAACAAGCTCTGAAGCTTCAGCTGAAGCGTTAAGGGTAATCTGCGCGGTCTGCTGAAGGGAACTCAGCATTTTCTCGGCGATGATTTTTCTCTTACCTTTAACCGTTATATCTGCAAAAATCCCTTCGGGTGAATGATAAACGTTCCCCTCAATTTCAGGAGAGGGCTTCTCCGGCTTAAAAAAAATATCATCAGTTTTAAAAACAGATCCCCTATCTTTCATATTGGAATCTGTCGTGGGTCCCATGTTTTGAGAAAGCCAGCGCAGGACATCCTGTTCGACAATGTGTCCTTCCGGGCCTGTACCGGTTAAGGCTGATAAGGGGACGCCTTTTTGTTTAGCCAGTTTCTTTGCCCTCGGTGACATCCCGACCCTTCTCTTACCGTCCGGTATACCTGTTCCTGTGTCAGTTTCCCTGCTGGGCTGCAAGTCCCCTGATCCTACCTTTCCTGAAGCAACTGGTCCTGAATCATCTAGTATATGAGGCCGGAGACTCTCATATTCCTCACCTAATTTTCCAATAGCGGCAATCGGCGTAAGAAGAGGCGCTTCGGTATCATCTTCGAAGAATATATCCAGCACTATCCCCCCGGCAGGCGCTTCAATATCGATGGCTGCTTTATCGGTTTCAACTTCACACAGTATGTCACCCTGGCTAACAGTGTCGCCTTTCTTTTTGTGCCATTTGACTATCCTGCACGTCTCCATCGACTGTCCCTCTTTCGGGATAATAATAGGAACCGCCATGGTCACTCCTTGTTTCAACTTTTATTATCAAAAAAACGTAAAGCCTTCATTCCCGCGTTCCTTGCCGCCTCAATCCCCACATCCGAATCCTCGACCACAATACAATTCTCCGGAGCGATTCCCAGTTTCTCAGCCGCGCATAGAAACAGGTCCGGGTGAGGCTTACCTCTTTTCACATCCTCTGACGTGGCAACAGCATCCACATCGATATTAAACTTTTTCATTATTGGCAGGATCGAAGGCCGTGAGCTCCCTGTTGCAACCGCAACCTTCACTTTTCTTTCTCTAAGCATCCTTAAAAGCTCTATGTTGCACTCGATGTTCATCGCCCTGTCTGTCCAATCCCGGGCCAGCTCAACTTTTCTTCTGTACACGGCCTCTACATCGACTTCGACCCCGGCTTTAAGGGCAAAACATTTTATCTGCTCCCTGCCTGTCATACCCGCCTGATTGAAAAACTGTTTTTTATTGATAGGAACATTCACCTCTCCGCAGGCCCGGGAATAGGCCTCATAATGAAGCTCCATTGTATTTACAAGCACACCGTCAAAATCAAAAATGTATCCATACTGCATATCATATTCCCCTGTACACCACAGATTTTATCTCCTGTATGATCTGTTCTTCCTGCGGCAGAACCGCCTGTTCCATCACAGGGGCAAAGGGAATGGGTGTGTCAGGGACAGATACCCTTTTTACCGGCGCATCGAGATAAAAAAGGGCGTTTTCAGCGACTACAGCCGATATTTCAGATGCCACGCCGCAGGTAAGGACATCCTCACTTACAATTACGATCCTGCCTGTTTTCTCCACCGAACGTATGATAGTCGTTTTATCCAGAGGCACCAGGGTGCGGGGGTCGATCACCTCAACATCTATGCCCTCTTCTCCAAGTTTTTGCGCCGCCTTGATACACCTGTGCACCATAAACCCTGTCGCGACTACTGTAACGTCATTACCTGATTTTTTAATATCAGCAATGCCGAAAGGGATGGTATAATCTTCCTCAGGGGCGGGTTTAAATGCCTCATTCAGATCATCCACTGCTGTTTTTGCCTTCCCTCCAGGGGAGGCGGCCCCGTAGAGCAGTTTATGTTCAAAGAACATTACAGGGTTGTCATCACGTATTGCCGTTTTCAGGAGGCCTTTCGCGTCGTAGGGTGTTGACGGAAATACGACCTTCAATCCGGGTGTGTGCATAAACCAGGCTTCCAGAGACTGGGAATGCTGAGCAGCTCTCCCGGTCGCGCCCACAGGAGCCCTGATTACAAGTGGGATTTTCACCTGACCGCCGAGCATAAACCTGACCTTTGCAGCCTGGTTGCATACCTGGTCCATGGCACAAGCTAAAAAATCATTAAACTGGATCTCTAACACGGGACGCAGTCCGGTCATGGCCGCTCCAATCGCGGCACCTGTTATGGCAATTTCAGAAATAGGAGTATCCTTTACCCTCTCCTCACCAAACATATCAAGGAGCCCCTCTGTGACCCTGTAGCCTCCTCCGAATACGGCAATATCCTCACCAAGAAGAACGATGTTCTCATCACGCTCCATTTCCTCAATTAGCGCCTGCCTCAGGGCATCCACTATCTTTTTCGCTTCCATAATTTCTCCATTATACCAGAATAAAAATTGATTTTTTAGCGGGTGGGGGGTAATTCTGTTCCCCCGTCTCCTTACGCGAAAATGTATTTTTTGTAATCATCGGGTTCTGGATCCGGGCTCCGCTCGGAAAACGAAACTGATTCCTCTATCTCCCTATCCACATCCGCGCCAATTTCATCAAGCTCCTGCCTCTTTAACTTCATATCCTTCAATAAAAATTCTTCAAAAAGTTTTATCGGGTCTCTCTTCTTCCACTCCTCAAGCTCCTCTTTTGTTCTGTATGCCGATTTTTCAAAACGCGAATGTCCCATAAACCGGTAGGTCTTACATTCGAGGAGCGTTGGTCCCCCTCCCTTACGGGCTCTTTCAACCGCTTTTCCGGACTCAGCGTAAACCTCCTTTACATCCATCCCATCGACGACCATACCGGGAATCCCGTAACCGGCAGCCCTGTCTGCGATGTTTTCGATTGCCATCGTCCTCCGGTAATGTGTTGAAAATCCATACACGTTGTTCTCGCAGACAAAGATAACAGGAAGTTTCCACACCGCAGCCAGATTGATCCCTTCATGAAAGGCCCCTTCATTTGCCGCCCCATCACCAAAAAAGGCAACAGATACCTGTCCCTTTCCCCTGTATTTACAGGTCCAGCCCGCGCCTGCTGCTATGGGGATACCCGCGCCTACAATACCTATCGCGCCGAGCATTCCCACGCTGAAATCCGCTATATGCATCGAGCCTCCCATACCCTTGCAGCAGCCGGTCTTTTTAGCGAACATCTCAGCCATTACCCCGTTGATTTCAACACCCTTCGCGATACAGTGCCCGTGCCCCCTGTGGGTACTCGTGACATAATCGTCTTTATTAAGGTGAGCACATACACCGACTGCCACAGCTTCTTCGCCGTTATACTGATGCATGCTTCCGGGCATGGGTCTTGTTAAGAAAAGCTGGTAAAGTTTCTCCTCAAACTTCCTTATCTGAACCATTTTTTTATACATAAAAAGTGCGGTTTCTTTATCCACAGCAATCTCCTATTTACCCTCTATCGCAATGAGCCTTACCGGGCAGGAATCCAGGCCTTCCACACACAGTGGCAGAACTACCAGCGTGAAACGCTCCGCGCTAAGTTTATCAAGATTCGCAGCGGCCTCAATAATGGGTATCTCATTATCCATTAACATCTGATGGTTCGGCTGATTCGGGATATCTTTCACCTCTATTCCAGACGCGTCGGAACCGATAAGCCCTATTTTTTTCTCAAGGGCAAGCCAGCTGACTCCCTCTTGAGTGATATACGGTCGGTCATGTGAGCGCTCTGTACGATAGTACTTAGCGCAGTCAAAATAAAACAGGAGCATGTCTCCTTCATGTATTTTATTATCATAGAATTTTAACTCATCCAGTGCAACAGCTTCAAAAGGCTTTTTGTGTGAAAAATCAAGAAGCACCCCGTCACCGATCAGACGCTCAAGAGGGAAGTTCCCCGCATCCATTCCATCTTTTTTATGGTGATAGGGGAACTCTATGTGTGTACCGCAGTGGGATGACATGTGTATACTTTGAAGTATATACCACACACTTTCGTCCCTTTTGTACTGCGGGTAAAGCTCATCGGTAAAATGAGTTTCAAGGTCCAGGTGGTACTCTTCTTTTCCGGGGTATAGTTTGTGGCTGAGATCTACAATTCTGCCTTTAATCACGTTTCTTTTCTCCCCATGCATAGTATTCAGTACTATTACAATAGCTTCATCAGTACTTCTCCTGAAAAACCGGAAGCCGTTTTACCTGCCCTTTCAGCCCCCTGGGCTCGGAAGCTCTTCCCTCGTTGTATTTACAGTCAAATCATTTGTCGTTTTATCTGCATTTTCAGCCCTCGATCCTGAGGAGCTTTTCCGTCAGGGTATTCAGATCCTCGATGTCCCAGACAGTCTCCTTATGACGCGCCGCCAGTAAATACAGCGCATCAATGAGGCATAGCTGGGCAATTCAGGATGAAATAGCGGCCACCTTTACACTGTTTTCAT
>DAOVJS010000095.1 GCA_030673105.1 Spirochaetota bacterium | reverse complement strand
TTCCTCCACTACCGTCATCAGATGGGCTTTCCACTCCCACCCTTATTCCTCGTAGAGAAAAGGACTTTACAACCGTCAGGCCTTCATCGTCCACGCGGCGTCGCTCCGTCAGGCTTTCGCCCATTGCGGAATATTCTTAGCTGCTGCCTCCCGTAGGAGTCTGGGCCGTATCTCAGTCCCAATGTGGCCGTACACCCTCTCAGGTCGGCTAGCCATCGTAGCCTTGGTAGGCCGTTACCCTGCCAACTAGCTAATAGCCCGCGGGCTCATCCTCAGACGGCACCATATGCAGAGGGCGCCTTTAATCACTCTTTCTTATGATAGAGCGATAATATGCGGTATTACCACTAGTTTCCTAGTGCTATCCCCCATCCGAGGGTAGATTACCCACGTGTTACTCACCCGTTCGCCACTTCCCCCTGAAGCAAGCTTCAGGTTCCCGTTCGACTTGCATGCTTAAAACACGCCGCCAGCGTTCGTTCTGAGCCAGGATCAAACTCTCCGTAATTAATTATTTTTCTATGGTTTTTTTCTATTCTGCTCAACAAGTTGTTGTTAAAACCGCGAAAAACTCTTCCTTGCTTTCCTGCTATTTAATTTTCAAAGATCGATGACTGGATTATGTACTGCCGTTAAAAAACCTTGAGCAATACGCCAAAAGGCATTATTTTCCTTCTCCAGCAACTGTAATGTAAAGCACAACCGGCTTTAAGTCAAGCCTTTTATTTATAAATATTTCATCGAAACTAAAATTATACTCTTCCTTCTTAATTTAAATGCTACACCACTTTTTTTAAAAAGTAAAGAACAAAAATGAGTAAAAAACCTGATTAAATTATAAAAAAGGCGTTAACGAACAATTCTTGAATTCCCAGATCATAATTCTCTTAATTAAGAAATTTAGATATGAAAAGGAATTATTTTTAAAAATAGTCTTCATGCTTCGGGCACCCTCCAATCGAATCAGGAGTTTATCAGCACACACAGAATAATACTGACCAGGCGTTTCATCAAAGACGGTTCTTTTTTCAATTCTATCGAATTCCGTAATTATATTCTCGATATGATACTTTGTTGATAAAATTTCATAATCATGGTAAAAAGTTTTTGAAGAGATCGATTTTTTTTCATTGGAAACACTCGATTTTATAATCTTGAGCTCCTCCGGAAGCCTTTTATTATACATTTGAATAAAATCCTCTTTACAAAGAAAACTCTCTAAAATAACTTCACCCAGTTCGTAATCCGACTCAATGCCCAGGGCAAGAGGGAACGGTATTATAAATTTAGGTCTCGGATTAAACCCCTTTGAATATTTAAAAGGCACCTGCGCGGTCCTCCCGACCTTTATTAACATTTTAAGCAGGTCGAGGTGGGAAATATATTTATAGGAGCCTCTCTTCTTAAACTGAAAAACGATTTTATAAACTGTCTGATCCGGTTTGATTGGAGAGCATTTCTTATCCGCAACCCTCAACAACCTGCTAATTTCCGGATAAACTGCTGTATCCTTCCCCTGTACACCCGGAAGGCCACGTTTACAAACACCGCAGTATGAACATTCGCCATAAATACAGCTGTCAGTAACAGCACCTTTTTTAGCTTTTTCATATTCCGTTCTCAGATAATCCTTCGAAACACCACTGTCGATAAAATCCCACGGCAAAGTATCCAGTTTGCTGTTGATATTAATGTAAAGGCTTTTATCTATACCAAGGTCCTTTATGCTCTCAATCCATAACTCATAATTAAATACTTCATCCCAGGAACTGAACCTCTCACCCCGGTTATACACTTCATAGACAAGTCTGCTGATCTGTCTATCACCTCTTGCCAGAATACCCTCGATGAGGCTCATTTTTGGATCCTGATATTTTATCCTGACCCTGGAATGATGAAACCTGCGCTTCAGTTTCTGAATAATGGATTCAGCCTCTCTGACATCCATCTGCTTTTCCCTTTCAAAAGGCGTATGAGGTTTCGGGATATATACTGAAACATTTACATTAATGGACAGTTTTGGAGAAATACCTGCCAGGTCAATAACAAGATCAGCTATCCTTTCCCCTTCATCCCGGTCCATTGGCAGACCTATCATGAAATAGAGCTTTATAAGCCGCCATCCCATATTCACAACATGCTTCACAATATTCTTTAACTGGTCTTCATCAACAGATTTGTTAATCCTGTTCCGTGTTCCAACATCGGCACTCTCAATAGCAAAAGTAAGTCCGCTTTTACGTACCTTTTGAATAAGTTCCAGAATATCGACATTTGTGCTGTTTACCCGCAGGGAAGGAAGTGATATGGACACATTCAATGAAGAAAACTCATCGTTGATTAGATATACCAGCCTGTGCAGTTCATGGTAATCTCCTATGCTGAGAGAAGCAAGTGTTATCTCATCGTATCCGGAGCTTTCAAGGGAATCTCTAATAATCCCCAAAAGTGTATCTATGCTTCTTTCCCGTACAGGCCTGTAGGTAAATCCTGCCTGACAGAACCTGCAGCCGGTCACGCATCCCCGGTTCACCTCCACCGTAATCCGGTCCTGTACTATTTTAATAAGTGGAACAAGAGGTTTCCTGGGATAGGGAAGTTTTTCCAGATTAAATTCTATTCTCCTTTTTACAACCTTATCAATATCTGTGAGCCTGTATCCCCTGTAACTCTTTATCCGGTACAGAGAGGGAATATAGGTAAATTCAAAATTGTTTAATTCAAGAAGTTTTTCTTTTCTTGGTTTGTTCCTGACTGAAAGTACTTTGGTTAAGTATTCGCAGATAGAACGCTCTCCATCCCCCACGATGAACACATCAATATAATCGGCTATCGGTTCAGGATTGAATACAGCAGGTCCACCTGCCGTAACAAGAGGATCATTTTCTCCCCTGTCTTCCGATTTTAAAGGAATTTTTCCAAGCTCAAGAATGTTGAGGATATTTGTATAAAGGAGCTCATAACCGATAGAAAACCCTATTACATCAAATTGATTGAGAGGAGTGTAAGTTTCCAGAGAAAAGAGAGGGATTCCATTTTTCCTCAATTTTTCCTCAAAATCAAGCCATGGAGCAAACACCCTTTCACAGTAAAAGTTCTCGATTCTATTAACTGAATCATAAAGAATTCTTAACCCCAGATTTGACATACCCACTTCATACAAATCGGGATAACAAAGTACTATCCTCAGATCTACTTTTTCACAATTTTTTTTAATTATATTAATTTCGTTTCCAATATACCTCGCCGGCTTGAGAACATGGGGCAGCAATTCACTTATTCTCTCAAACATGGAGGCTGTCAATGTACATTTCTCCTCATTTCCACATTGAAGAGAATTGAAGCCCCTGCCATGCATGTTAACAGGAAGGATCCCCCGTAACTCATAAAGGGTAGAGGAATACCTGTAATAGGCATAACACCTATGGTCATACCAATATTAATTATTATATGAAATAAAAACATTCCCACGATACCGGTCGCCACCAGGTTACCAAACAGATCTTTTGTAAGATATATTATCATTATACCCCTATAAATCAAGAGACCGAAGATAGCAAGCAGAAAAAATGAGCCCATAAATCCCCATTCTTCTGCAAAAATTGAAAAAATAAAATCAGTGCTTTTTTCAGGTAAAAAGCCGAGCTGGCTCTGTGTTCCTCCCATCAGCCCCTTTCCAAAAAGGCCGCCTGCTCCAACCGCAATTTTTGATTGAATGATGTTATAGCCTGAGCCAAAGGGATCAATGGTTGGTTTCAGGAACACGACCAACCTTTCCCTTTGATACGGTTTCATCAATTCTCCAAGGGGTGCTGAAAAGACCAGCCCCGCAAAAAATATCAGGAAAATGTTTGCCGCTTTGAAGATGATATCTTTTTTAACGATCTTAAATATAACAAATGAAATAAAGGAGAGTACTCCAAAAAGCAGGGCAATTATAAGCACGACTTTTGAGTCATCCAGCATCTGTAAAAACGAAAGATTTGTGGATTGAGTGAGTTTACTGAAGGTTGTCATAAGGGGCAGGGTAACGGCAATACCAAAAGTAATCAGAATTGAGATCAGATGAGTATATTTCATGCCGCCGAAATATAACATTACCAGGCCAATAGGTATATAAACCAGTGCGGTTCCAAAATCAGGCTGGAGGAGAATGAGCCCTATGGGTAGAAAGATAATTAAAAGCGCGAGCAGTACATATTTAAACTTTTTAATTTCTTCGCCTATTCTGTCCAGAAACCTGGCAAGCGAAATAATTAATGCAATTTTTACAAACTCAGAAGGCTGAAAGCCAAAACCTCCAATAATGGTTAACCAGCTTTTCGCACCCCGGATCCTTTTCCCGAAAATTAGTGTTATTATTAGTAACAGTATACTGCTGGCATAAATCACAAAAGCATATTCACCAAACTTCTGATAGTTGATGAAGAGCAGAAGAATAAAGATCACGATTCCTGTAATAGCCCAGTATATCTGCTTTATGTACTGCTTTTCGATAGCGCGGATGCCGCTCGAGGCTGCACCTGCACTGTATATAGTTAGAATCCCAAAAGCGGTAAGGATGATGAATGAAACAAGCAGTATATAATCAAACTTATATGATCCGATTAATTCTCTTTTCCCCATAGAGTCGTCCTTGCTCCTAATCAATAACTGTGACCTGCTCCCGTTTTACCTGGAAAACTTCGGCCCTTTTTTTCCAGATATTTTTCCTGGCAGTTTCAAGGCTGACTCCTGCAAAAATAGCCTCAGTGATTTCTGCAACAATAGGAGCCGCGTTTGTGCTGCCTGCTCCGCCGTGTTCAACAATAGCCGTGATGGATATTATCTCATCTTTATCGGCCCCATTATAAGGGGCAAAGGCTGTATACCAGGAATGAGTTTCCCTCCCGGTGATTTCGGCGGAGCTTGTTTTGCCGGCTGTCTCCGTAGAGAGCACAGCTCCTCCCCATTTTGCGGTACCTTCTGTCACCACACCCCTCATTGCATGAGCGATAAAATCAAAGTGCTCTTTATCAATTTTACTGTTTATCAATATTTCAGGATTTTTCATGTATAAAATCTCATCACTCTTTGCCGAACGAACCTCGGCGACCAGATATGGCTTCATAAGTACGCCTTTATTTGCAATAATGTTTGTCAGGGCATTAATCTGGAGCGGTGTTACAAGAAGATAACCCTGTCCGATAGCAAAATTGAGCGTATCACCATCATACCAGATATCCGCTCTATTTTCTCTCTTCCACTCCGGGTTCTGAACAATTCCATCAAGCTCACCAGTTAAATCAATGTTCAGCTTTTTTCCGAATCCCAGTTTCGCTGCATACGTGGATATAGCTTCAGGTCCCAACACGAGTGAAGTCTGATAGAAATAAGAATCACACGATTCCACTATTGCTTTATAAAGATCAACCTTCCCATGGTTCGACCAGCAGGAAAAATAGCGGTCACCCAGTTTATAGCCCCCGCCGCAAGTGTACTCCTTCTCCGGAGGTATTTTCCCTGTATCAAGAATTGCCAGAGCGACAACAAGTTTGAATATCGAACCTGCAGGGTACTGTGCCTGTATCACACGGTTAAGAAAGGGCTTTCTATTGTCAAGTGTTAAGTTTTTAAAGAAATCCTTATCCCGCCCGGAAACAAAGAGATTAGGATCATACCTGGGATAAGAAACCATCGCAAGTATTTCACCCGTCGAAGGTTTCGAGACGATAACAGCACCGGTCCTGTTTCCAAGAACTTTCTCTGCTGTTATCTGAATATCTTTATCAATTGTTAAAAAAACATTGTTCCCCGGGACCGGCTCCGCACCTCTATCAATAATCTCCGCCGACACCTGATTAGTAGCGTCCACAATCCTTCTTATATACCCATCTTTTCCTTTTAATTCCACATCGTAGACTTTTTCAACACCGCTTTTTCCAATGACACTCTCAAGGTTATAGCCTTTATCGGTCATCTCCAAAAGCTCTTTTTCGCTGATCATCCCGACATATCCTATAACATGAGCGAGCATATCTTGAAAAGGATAAACTCTGACAGGTTTGCTTTTCCAGTAAACACCCTGGAAATCCCTGTTATGCTCGGCCAGAAAAACAATATCCTTAAAAGGAACATCCGTTTTCAGGACATAAGAGCCGTATTTCGAGTAGTTTTTTTCCTTAATAATAGCAAGTATTTCCTTCTTGCTAATTTCTAGAAGTACAGCAAGCGAATCTAACAATTTTTCTCTTGCTTCCTTATCCTTCGGCAGGTTCTGCGGCACCATTGTAACTGCAAAGGACCTTCTGTTAAATGCAAGAATATCATCTCGATTCGAGTCATAAATGACCCCCCTGATCGCGGGCATGATTGAAAATTGTTCTCTGTTTTTTTTTGCCTTTAATTCATAGTCCGGGCCTTTTATTATCTGAAGGGAAAAGAGGACAATAACGAAAACAAAAAAAGATACAATTGGAATTGCTGAAAAAATAATAAGTCTTTTTTTAAAATCATCATTTTTATTGGTTGTTATGTGAATTAAAAGCATGTTACCTCTTTAATCTCTTCTCAACACCTGTGATGAGAATAAAAAGCACGGGTGCTATTACGCCGTTCAAAACAGCCTCTAAAAATATCCTCCCCTGGGAAAAATAGCCAAAATATCCAGGCTTTAAAAAGAGGGCAGCCAGCATGCTCAAAACCACGGCTTTTATAAGTGTACCGAAAAACAGCAGGGAGATTGTAATAAGGATACTATTGCCATACACTTTCTGACCAACTATGCCAACCCCAAACCCTATTATGGTAAAAGTAAAGGCTGAAATTCCTAAAAGCCCCCCTGAAATTATATCCACAAATAATCCGGCCGTAAATCCTATTATCTGTCCAGGTACCGGGCCTAGAAGAAAAGCAGCAAGACTTACGGTAATCAATAAAAAATCAGGGCTAACTCCCCATAAAGCTAAATGGACTGAAAGGGGAGAGGATTGTAAAAAAATAAAAAAGGTGATAAGGAGAATAAAAAGCAGATCCCTTTTCACGTAATCACTCTTCCTCAAACAACCCGTAATATTCCTCAGTAACTGTTTTAGTTACTATATACACTTCTTCAAGTCGTCCAAAATCTACCAGCGGACTGACCAGAGCCTCCTGAAAAATACCATACCTCTTTTTGGACACAGATACAACCTCTCCGATCATGATGCCCTTTGGAAAAACTCCTCCCATTCCAGAGGTCAACACTATATCTCCGTAATTAATTTCGGCCCTCCTGTTAATATACTGTAGAAGACAATTATCCGACAGCGGACTCTGACCGACGAGAATTCCTGAGTACCGTGAATCTTTAAGCATAGCCCCGATATAACTCGACTGTTCAATCAAAGGCTGTATCCGTGATGAAAATTTCTGAACGTCTATTATTTTACCAACAACGCATTTTACATTATCTTTATATGCTATAACCGGCATCCATTTTCCTACTCCACTCTCCTTACCCCTGTTAACAATCAAAGTTTTATAAAAATTCTGAGGTGACTTCGCAACAACCACAGCAATGACTGTATCATATTCCAGTTCTGATTGAACTCCGATCAAGTGCCTGAGCCTTTCATTTTCCCTTTTAATTTCATCGAACTCATACCGTGTTCTTTCATATTCTTGAAGAAGTTTCCTGGTTTGCTCAAGCTCCCTTTTCAAATATTTATTTTTTTTTATGCTTGAAAAAAAATCCTTTACAAAAGCAATTGATGAAACCCCTGCATACTGGAATGGATATATAACCGCAAAAGCCAGTGATTTAAAATTAATGGTTATCTTTGTCTGGGAGAAACCCATGAGTGTGAAGGAAATAAAAAGGAGAATTACTAATATAATAATTGCTTTATATTGAGTGGACCTGACCTCATCCATAGATACTTATCTTACATTCTTTAAGTATTTTAATTCTTCAAGAAATTTTCCTGTTCCCAGCACAACACAGGTTAAGGGGTTTTCAGCAAGAATAACAGGTACGCCTGTTTCTTTACTGATTAGCTTCGCGAATCCTCTCAACAAAGACCCGCCTCCGGTCATTACAATACCCCGTTCAACAATATCAGCAGCCAGTTCGGGCGGTGTCTGGTCGAGAGTTTTTTTAATTTCTTCCATAACTATATTTGTGGGCTCCTGCAGCGCCTCCCTTATTTCAACTGAATCAAGAGTCAAAATTCTAGGCAATCCGGATATGGAGTCTCTACCCCTGATCTCCACAGTTTGGATCTCTTTTTCAGGGTATACATTTCCAATTGTGATCTTAACTTCTTCTGCTGTGCTCTCTCCAATGACAAGGTTATGTATCTTTTTCATGTGATTTATTATTGCCTCGTCAAATTCATCTCCCCCTATTCTGATTGCATTGGTGATGACCATTCCTCCAAGTGAAATTACAGAAATCTCAGATGTACCGCCTCCAATATCTATTACCATATTACCTGCGGGTTCCTGTATTGGAATATTTGCTCCAATCGCGGCGGCCAGCGATTCTTCTATCAAATATATCTCTCTCGCGCCTGCCTGTTCTGCCGATTCCCTGACAGCACGTTTCTCAACTTCAGTAATACAGGAAGGCACCCCGATAACCACACGGGGTTTCACAAGGGTTCTTCTGTTTTGGATCTTCTGGAAAAAGTACTTTATCATTTTCTCAACAGTCTCAAAGTCTGAAATCACACCATCCTTCATGGGACGTATAGCAATTATTTCGCCCGGTGTCCTTCCCAGCATCCTTTTTGCTTCCTGGCCGACTGCAAGAACTTTCCTGGCGCCACTGTGTACAGCGACTACCGATGGTTCGCATAGAACAATACCCCGGCCCCTTACCAGCACAAGGGTATTCGAAGTACCCAGATCTATACCGATATC
>DAOVJS010000069.1 GCA_030673105.1 Spirochaetota bacterium | reverse complement strand
CTTCATCTGAAACCTTATTACTATTTCTATTGTCTTAATTACTTATAATACATTAATTATCTTAATTTTTTCAAGATGCACAATGTTATATTGCACAACCTACTATTTGTAAATTGTTTTCATTTTACTTACGTGGAGATAACCTGCATGAAAAAGCTGATTATACTATTTCTCTTCATTTTTTTAACTCTAACTCCGGGTTACGCGGAAATCGTGAACGGTATTGCCTGTAAGGTCGGGGATTCAATTATTACAATCAATGAATTCGAAACAGCCTATGAGAGTGAAAAAGTCAGGGCGGGTTTTTTTGGAGAGGGCGTGCCTGATAAGAGCAGTGTAATGGACCTGCTGATCGATAACCTGCTTGTAAAAATGGAGACAGAAAAAAAAGGTATCGTGGTAACAGAAGAAGAGTTAAATGAGATTATTGACAATATTCGGAAACAGAATAAGCTCAGTATAGAAGAGTTTCAAAGAGAGCTGAAAAGAGAAAATATTACTCTAAATGAGCTGAAGGAAAATTACAAAAATGATATATTAAAAATGAGACTCATCAGTCAGATGGTGTCACAAAGGATAAATAATATTTCTAATGAAGAAATAAAGAGATTTTATGAAGATCCTGCTAATAAGAAATTATTTACCATTCCGGCTATTGTCGGGATTTCACAAATTTATATCCCTGTTCCTTCAGACCTTTCCTACAAGGAAGCCAAAGATATTAAGACTCATACAATGGAGATCTATGAGCAGGCATCAGGCGGTGCGGATTTTCAAGAACTATTGATGATGTATTCCAGGGCGCCGAATAAAGAAGAAAGCGGAGGAACGCTTGGCTCCTTTACACGGGAACAGCTGCTTTCAACTATGAAGCCCCAGGATGTTGATCTCATATTTTCCCTTCAAAAAGGGGATGTGGCCACGCCGATAATGATAAGGGATGGATACTATATATTTAAAATAGATGATAGGAAGGAAGAGAAGCTGCTATCATTTGAGGAAGCGTACGAAAATATTAAGAGCTATTTACTTAAAGAGGAAGGCGAGGAGATATTCGAGGAATGGCTTTTTAAAAGGCGGCAGATAATAACAGTTCATTATATGATTCCTATGGAGTAAAAATTGGGTTCTCGAAGAAGTGCACGAATAATAGCGCTTCAGGCTCTTTATCAAATTGACATCAGTAATAAAACTATTGGAGAGATCCTGGATTTTGACTGGCTTGAGAAAAAAGCTGATCATATTTCACTGGAATTTGCCGGGCACTTAATTGAAGGAACCATGAAGGAAAGGGATTTTATAGATGCCGCGATCACCAGGCAGCTTGAGCACTGGGACCTGAAACGGGTATCCTATATCGATAGAGCGATTTTAAGATTTTCAACATTTTCTCTATTTTTCCAGAGAGATGTACCTGATACTGTGGTTATTAATGAGGCGATTGATCTCGCAAAAATGTTCGGTACGGACGATTCCTATAGATTTGTAAATGGAGTATTGGATGGCATCCGTAAGGATAAAGATAGTACTTTTAAAAACTTGATAAAAACATAGGCGATAAATAAAATCTCAAAATGGTTGATAAGTTTACTTGTCTATATTTAAAAAACTCATTTTAAAGTTTCAGGAAGTATTCCTTAAAAGAAAGAGGATCCTTCAGTATTTTCTTACCATATCGCTTTTGATTCTCGGTCTTGCGATCTACTTTTCCCTTACAGATGAAAAAGATAAGGCCCGCAACGGCAGGTTTGATTACGTGAATAAAGATCTTGTCGCAGGGGTAAATCTATACAGACTTGAAAACTATGAGAGAGCGGAGTTCTTTTTAAAAAGATCACTTGAGGGAGCGAAGGGGAAAAAAACAAAAAGTTTTGCCGCCCTTTATCTTGGTAATATCCTGTATAAAAAAGGTAAATATACCGATGCGCTGGAATTATTCAGGGAGTCTCTTTCTTATAACAAAAAAAATGTTTTTGCAATGTATAACACCGCATTATCCTATTTAAAATTAGGAAATACCAGCCAGGCTTTGCGTCATTCCTTAAAGACTTTTGAATTACAGAACGATTATCTGCCGAACCTTCTCTTGCTCGGGAATATGTATTACGGGGCAGGTAAATACCAAAAGGCGCTGTCTATATATAACACGATCGAAAGTGATGATGCAATATTAAAAATTAATAAAGCCTTTACTTATCTCAATCTCAATAACACGGATCTGGCAAAATCTTTATTCAAGGTCGTTATTGATGATCCGGAGGCTGATAAAATATTGAAAGCGATTGGTCATTATACTCTTAGCTATGTGGAGCAGCACAATGATGGGGTAAAGGCTGCCGGTTATATGAGGGCTGCGCTTAAAATCTTTCCATCGAGTCCCGTTATTAGATACAACCTTTCTCTGTTGCTTTATAAGCAGAAGGAATACCAGGAATCTGTGACGCTTTTGAAATCTGTAGCCGGGAAGCTATGGGAGGAAGAATTCAATACCCTTTTTGGATCAGCATTATTCAGGAGTGGAAACCTTGAAGAAGCGCTTGGTTTCTACACAATGATTTATGACCGGACAGCTGATGCCTCGATAGCCTATATTTTAGGTGATATTTATGTAAACTTAAGCGATCTGAAGATGGCCATGTCTTATTATGAATCCGCATTAAAAGATCCTGAAAATGAGGGAGCGTTAAGAAATCTGATACGCATTTATCTGAAAGAAGGAAGATATGATGAGGCGGCCCTGGTGTGTAATGATTTCATCGCCCGTGATGAAAACAGGCCTTTGCCCTACATATGTCTATCTGATGTCTATTTTAATATAAATAGAAATGCTGAGGCACGTCAGATGCTTGAAAAGGCGGTTTTTTATGCAAAAGATGACCTTCGTTATCTTTTAATGGCTGCAGAGCTGTTTCAAAAGAATGGATTCTTCAGTAATGCGCTCCAGCTATACCACAGGATGTTATCGATCGATAGAGTATACAACAGGGCATACAGCGGGATCGCGGAGATTTACATGCATACAGGCCATATTGAGAAAACAAGAAATTTATTACTGAGGGTTAGAAATAATATAGAAAATGCGGATATATACTACAGGCTTTCCATAATTCTGGCTGAGGCAGAAAACAACCTGAATGCTGTGGGTATATATAATGAGTTAATACGAGATTTTCCGTATAGACATGAGGCGTATTACAACCTGTCACTGAAGTATATTGAAATTAAAGAGTTCGAAAAGGCAATCCAGATTATTAATGCATGCCTGGAGAATAAAATCGGGCTTAATCAATCTGATCTATCATATCTGTATACGATTTCAGGAGTGGCGCACCATTCTATCGGTCATATACAGAAAGCAACCAGGGCATTTAAATTTGCGTTTGAGCTTGATGAGGACAATGAGCTTTCATTCATGAATTTAAGGATGATTGAATAGCTTCATAAAACCATATATCGGTACCTGCCGCATCTCTCAGTCACGGGCTTTTAATAGCAGATTGTGGAATAAGTTGTCTGTACCTGATTATTAGCACTATATTATATATGTTTGTTTGAAATTAGAAACGTAAACAGGCATAAATGATGTCAAACTCCAAAAGCTAACGGTCGATAATAATAAGGCATATTAAAAAGTTTACTTGCCTATTTTTAGATGATAATTTTTTAAATGAGAAGAAATGAAAATTAATAAATCCAGAAAGCTGAGCCTCGGTGCTGATAGTAAGAATCTTATTAAAGTACGCGGCTTTGTGGTAAAGTATGGAAAAAAGATGCGGTTGTCACCTAAACAGACGAGCGAGGTGAAACTGGCGGTTGATGAGGCGGTTTCGAATATTATAAGACATGCCTATGTGGGGAAAAAGGGCGGTTTCCAAATAGTGATGACTCAGCAAGAGGATGTGGTGGAGCTGAAAATTATAGATCAGGGTGTAGAGTTTGACTGGCATTCAGTGCTGGAGCCTGATCTATATAAATATGTTGAAACGAGGAGAAAAGGCGGGCTCGGGATATGGCTCATTAAAAAGCTGATAGATGAGGTTGAGTATAACCGGATTGATGGTAACAATGTTCTTACCATGAGAATATACCTTGAAACCATAGGGGCTGAAGGGTTCGTAAGAGGTATTAAAGCCGGATTCTCAATAAGGGTGAGATACGCACTCTATGCTGTGGCTTTAAGTACTTTTCTTATTCTTATAGTGTATACTCTTGGTTCCAGATACCAGAAAAAAACAATTCGGAATAAATTTTTCGCTAGGTATAAATCGGTTGCAGAACAGGTTGCAGCAACTTCCCTTGATCTCATTTTAGAAGGGGATGATCTGGCGCTTGTGAATCTTGTTTCATCTGTGAAGGAGAGTGAATCACCGCTCGATTATGTAATAATAACAGATCGCGATGAGCTTGTTGTGGCCCATAATGAAGTGGAAAAGCTGTTCACAAAATATACGAGGCCCAGGGGTGTGAGACCGCTCGACACAAAGTATACGGATGACGTATTTACCTACCAAAGAGGCGGAAAGACCATTAACGATTTCGCCGCGGTGGTAAAATACAAAAATACCAAACTGGGTGAAGTCCACAAACTGGGTGAAGTCCACATCGGTATACCTGAGGATAAGGTTGACGAGGTGAGTGACCTGGTGAATAAGAAGCTTCTTGTTGCTTTTTTCGCCCTAGTTTTCTGGAGTACCACAATAATAGGAGTGTTTGTAATTGGTTCAACGTTCATTGTTCCGATAAGAAAGCTTGCGGATGAGATTTCAAGGATAAGCAGCACCGGCCAGGCCCGCGAGCTAAAGCTGACAGGCGGGAATCCCGAAGTGAGCAGAATTGGAGAAGCTTTTAATGAGATTATGAAAAATTTTAGAATTACCCAGGGGCAGCTCACCGACCAGACAAGGCTGAGAAGGGAGCTGCAGCTGGCGCAGGAAATTCAGAATGCATTGCTCCCAAAAGAAGTGCCAAAACTTGAGGGGTTTGAGATAGATGCCGCGTACAGAGCCGCGCTTGAGGTTGGAGGGGATTATTATGATTTTTTCGAAGTTGATGAGAATTCCATAGGCATTGTTGTCGCCGATGTTTCGGGTAAGGGCATTGGTAGTTCAATGGTTATGACCATGATCAGGACATCAATGAGGCTTGAAGCCAGGGGTAATAAAAGGGCGAGCTACGTTTTAGATAAGGTCAATAGAGTGGCAGTAGTTGATATCAAAAAGGGCATGTATGTGACAATGTTCTATCTGATCCTGGATTCCAAAAAAAGGTCCGTGAACTTCTCAAGTGCCGGACATAACCCGATGATTCTATACAGAGAATCAGAAAAATCTATAAGTTTTTTGAATCCCGGTGGAATTGCTGTGGGCATTGATCTTGGCGATCCGGAAGAGTTTAATAAACGGATAGTCAATGAGAAGCTCAAACTGAAAAAGGGCGACCTGCTATTTATGTATACTGACGGTATTACTGAAGCCATGAATGAAAAGAGAGAACAGTACGGAGATAAGAGACTGATTGAATTCATAAAGAAGTATAATCATCTGCCGGCTTCAGAATTCAAATTTAAGTTGAACAATGAGATTGCCACCTTTACAAAAGGATATCCGCAAACTGATGATATTACTTTTGTTGTTTTGAAGCTCGAGATGAGCCGCGCGGAAATTAAATATTCCAAGAGGATCAGCCTTTTTCAATATCTCGAAGAAGGTGTTCCGCTTGAGGAGGCTCTTGATAAGACAGGGATATCCAATGAAGAATACCTTGAGCTGAAAGAGCAAAGAGAAAAATATGGTGATGATGGATTAAAAGCAGACATTGATGAACCGGAGGAACTGTTAGAGCTCACTCACGCGACCGATGAGCAGATTAAATCCATTGTACAGATTGTACGAAAACAACCTGAGTGGGGAATGGGGAAGATTGTAAAAATGCTCGCGGCAGAGGAATTTGGAGGGTATAAGATTAAAGAGAGTGTTGTCAGACGTGAGCTTATCAGAATGAAACTGGATACAAAGGAAAAGAGAGAAGCGTTTGCAAAAAGAGAGCTTCCGACATGGGCTGTGTATAAGTGAGGTTGCGGGACAGCCTGAAGTAAAATAAGCCGCTGTTTTTTTTAAGAATTGTACAAATTTTTAACTTTTTGATTTTTTTAAGTTGAATTTATAACCATAGTGCGTAATAATAATACTGTACTGTAAAAAGTTTAGGAGGAGTGAATGCCGGACATTCAGGTTGAAGTTTCATACACAGGAAACAACGACGAAATTGCTGTCATTTCTGCGCGAGGTTTTATCGATACCACAACTGCGCCGGATCTTGAGAAGAGGCTGGAAGAGCAGCTTGCACTCAATAAATACAAGATAGTCGTAAATTTAGAAAATATAGATTATGTAAGCAGTGCAGGATGGGGAGTTTTTGTGAGTGAAATAAGGGAGATCCGTGAGAATAATGGTGATCTTGTTCTAGTGAATATGTCATCTGATGTGTATGATGTCTATGAATTGATGGAATTTTCATCTATTTTAAAGTCATTCGAATCCCTTGAAGATGCTATTCTTAGCTTTACAGGAGAGAGTGTCAAAAAAGAGAGTCCCAGGCCGGCTCAGCCGCAGATTACCGCTCAAAAACCGGCGGTGGCAAAACCTTCTGTAAAGACGAGTGAACCTGAAATTGAGAAAAAACCTGTTCCCGTTTCACCGTCACCCACGCCTTCAGAAGAGGCTGTCGATTCACCGGCAAAAAGCGAACTTGGAAAAAGGATAATCACTATAATTGTCGATAACCCCTATTATGAGGTCAAGGAAATCACCAAGGCTCTTAGGCTCCCGCAATATGGAGGCGCGAAATCCGGAGGCGGCGCTGTTAAAAGAGAGTTAAGAGGTATGGGGCTTATGGACAGGCAGAAACGATTTGAACTCGCGTTAAAGCAAAAAAAATAGGCAGGTAAACTGTCAATCATGATGAGAATTTATTTCTTGCCTGTGATTTTTACCTGATTTTTATTCGCACTGAGAAATTTCGCACAACTTCCTATACTCCGCGTTATATCCTTGCGAGTGATTGAAATTTTTATTCCAAATTTTCTCTTTTAGATATAAATTGTATTCAGGCACAACTTTAATTATTCGAGAGAAAAGTATTGATAGAGGAAAAATTATCCAACTATCTTTCTGTTGTTGAGAAGGTTACAAGGGAAATTTACCAAATAAACAAGCCGGATGATATCCCCTCGTACGTTTCCAAACAAATAACCAAAGCCCTTGGTGATGAGATACAATTTGCGTTCATTGACCTTGGCACCAATAAGATATATGAATCAGCAGCTTTGGATAGCACGATCCAGAAAGTATTGCCGTTTTTCCTCCAGCAAAGGTTTGTTGAAGAGATTACCAAACTGGATTGGAGTGTTGTCGATCAGAGGGGTGTTCGTTTCCTTTTAGATAAGATCGGCGGGCAGAAGATTGATCTTGAACCCTCCTTTCTAATAATACCGAAAAAGAGAAAAGACTCCATAACTCATTTTTCTGTTTTATGGGCGGATAAGGTCTTCGGAAGAATAGATAAAGAAGAAATCGATTTTATTTCATCCGTGTGCGGCGCTGTTGTGCTGAGAATGGTTTATCTTCTTGCCTTTACGGATGGTAAGATAGTAGACAGGAGAGAGTTGAAGAGAAAGGCATTCGAATTAAAGGAGCTTGCTGGAATAGGGAGTGATCTGACTTCTCTCGGTAAGGAAGATTTTTTTGGGAGTTTCCTGCTCAATGTTATGGGAAGGGCATTGAGCAAAGCGGTGGTGATACTGTTATCCTCCAATGAAAATAATACAGAATATACCGTTGTTGCTTCGCGCGGGGTGAAAAAAAACCAAATTGACAAAATCCTTATAACTGACAAACAAATCATAGTTCAGGAACTGCAAAATAAGAAGGGTCCGGTTGTAATTTCTGATTTAATTGATACTCTGACGGTTGAAGAAAAAGAAATTTTGAGACAGCTGGAAGCCGTTGTTTTGATTCCCCTGCTGTTGAAAAACAATGTAGTCGGGATATTATCCCTCGCAGAACGTATCAATCTAAAACCCTATACAGAGAAAGTTTTTAACTCTCTTGAAATAATATCTCAACAAATGGTTATGGTGATTGAAAATTCAAAACTATCCAATCTTAGATATGCCTTTTCACGGTATGTTCCACATCAACTTGTTGATGAAATTCTCTCGAATCCTGAAGAAATAAAGCTTGGAGGTGAAAGGAGAAAAATATCCGTTTTATTTGCGGATATAAGAGGTTTCACCACGATGTCTGAAAAGATGAAGCCTGAAGAAGTGGTGGATCTACTGAATACCTATCTTTCCAGTTTAACGAAAGTTGTGTTTAAATACGAAGGTACCCTGGATAAGTATATAGGGGATTGTGTCATGGCTGTATTTGGAGCTCCCTTTTCTCATCACAACGACACTGAGCGTGCGGTATTTACTGCCGTTGAAATGCAGAGTTACGTTGATGATATAAATCTTAAAAGAGAGGGAGAAGGGCTGGAAAGGGTTGAGATTGGGATAGGGATAAATACGGGGTATGTTATTTCAGGGAACATGGGATCAGTTGATAGAATGGACTATACTGTAATTGGTGATGTTGTAAACACTGCCTCCCGTTTGGAGGCGTATTCTGGAAAAGGGCAGATTCTGGTAACAAAGGAAGTATACGACGAGGTCAAGTATTTAGTTGAGGCACAATTTCTTACGGCATTGACAGTGAAGGGACGGGAACAGAAAGTAGATGTTTATGAGATTAAAGAGCTTATTGCCCGTAAGTACATAGGCGTGGTTGAAAAAAGAGAGCCCTATATAAGCGGTCACTTCCTTAATATAGCTCAGGATGTCGAGCTTATTGGAAAACAGCTTGGATTATCCGGTGAAGACTTGACTAAACTGAGAGCTTCGACGTTACTTATTGATGTCGGAAGAATTGGATTAAGTGAGCGCATCTTTAATAAAAAGGGAAGGCTCAACCCGGAAGAGTTTGAGATTGTGAAAAACCATGTTCTTCGCGGGGCTGAGTATGTCGAAAAAAAACTACACCTTTTTAAGGAGGGAGTTGAGCTGGTAAAGCACCACCATGAATTTTATGATGGCACCGGGTATCCTGATGGTTTAAAAGGGGAGGACATTCCACTCTGGGCAAGAATAGTCTGTGTGGTTGACAGCTATCATGCAATGATTTCGAAGAGGCCTTTTCGGAAGGCTTTTACGGAAAAAGAGACGATGAAAATCCTGAAAGAGTCAAGCGGGAAAAAATATGACCCTCGGATAATTGATGTTTATTTTGAGATATTGGAAAGAAGAATGAGTGAAAAAGCCAAAAAGGAAGCTTAGGTATGGGAGGAATACCGAAAAAGATGTTAGTAACAAGCGATCTGGAGAAAAGTCTCATTTTTCAAAGACTCAGGAAAATGAAAGAGCCGCTTAATGTCATCATAAATAGAATTGAATACCAGGGGTATATCGAGCAGTTTGATAATGATGCGATAACCCTGAAAATGAAATCGCCGTATATTGGCGGGGTTGACGCTAACATCAAGACAAACTTTATATTTAACAATAATTATCATTATTTTAATACCGGTGCTTCCCGGCTTGATGAAAATCACATCCTCCTTATATTTCCTGAAACCATTAACAAGAATATAGTGAGAAAGTTCAACAGGGTGGATGTTTCCGGAAAAGTGTTTATGAAACTAAAAATAATGATACAATCGGGGAAACGTGAGTTTGAAACCTCTTCCCTTATGGATGAGAGGGTCATATACAGGGAAGTTAAAAAACCCAGACCAGCGGTTGATAAAATATTAAGTGGAATAAAACATCTTGTCTCAGAGTTCTCCCAGAATTTCAGTCTAAAAGTATTCAAACCCGGTCAGGAACTTTCTATGGAGGAACGGCTGACAAAAGAAACAAAGAAAATATTTTTAATATATGATTCCTATGAAGACAGCATAGAGGAAAGAAGATTCCAGGAAGAGGAAATATTAACATTTGGGAGCGCACTGGATTTTTTAATTTCAGGCGGAGAACCCCGTAAAACTGCGGAGGCAAAACTTCTGGATCTTCTCCAGCAAAAGAGAAACAATAGAATATTTTCTGAGTGTCTTATACCACTGATGCTCGAAGGCGAAGTAGCAGGGTATATCAGGCTTATTAATGATTTTGATTATCATAGAAGTATTAAACCGGCCTTTGCCATCAGGGCGGCGGGGTATGCCAGTGTGCTGGTTGAAGCCCTGGTAAAATACAACTCTTTTCATCTTGACAGCGGAAGTGATTTCGAAATTCCTGTAATTAAT
>DAOVJS010000093.1 GCA_030673105.1 Spirochaetota bacterium | reverse complement strand
TTTTCCACTTTCCGCGATCTTACCGGGATTTGTAGCAACACCATCAATTAAACCGGTGCTCACGGCGTCCTTAACCTCTGTTGTGTTCGCTGTATCAATGAATATCCTTAACTTTTTCATTATACCTGCTCCTTTCCGTGAATAATAAAAAAACAAAAACTGCTGTGTGTATATCAAAATTAATTCGTCGGTTTTTAAATGTCAAGTAATCAGGAAATCAAGGTAAAAATTCAGTGAATATTGATGGAAAGAAGTTTGACAGTCCTGAGATGGTTGAGAAATACAGCTGAAGGTGTCAGATGATAACTTTGTCTCCTGCTTTTTCTATTGTGATTTTTTCCGGTATCTGGTTCAAGCTGCGCTCGATTTTCTGTATCAATGTTTCGATAAATCCCTCTCTGTAGCTGAAAACTGTCTTCATTGTTGAGTAAAGATCTTTTTCAAGTACCAGGCATTTTTTCACTCCGGTCCAGATGTTTTCGATATTCTTTGCGCCTATAATGCATATCCCTGTATCAATTCGATCTGGTCCAATCCGCCGGGTGATTTCAATACTATTTATTGGATGGATATTTCCGCCGACAGTGATTATTTTCCCTGTTCTTTTCAAACGTGAAGCCATTACCGACATCATGGAGTAGACCGTTGGGTCATCAGTATCACGTTCGATTGATCTTGAAAAATCCGACCGGTCAAGTGTAAGCTGATCCAGTTCTTTAAAAACCGGCGTCTGGATGATGTTGCCAAGATTATGATATGCGGTGATTGTCTCAATAGTAATGCCCTTTTTAATGAAAAAATAGGTATCGCCGGTTAGTTCCTTCAATGTATGAATAAAGTTTACCAGTCCGTATGCAGATTCAACCATGGGGGAAGTAAAGCCGCGGATACCCATTTTTAACAGGTTATTTATGTCGTTCCTTGCATTAACACCGCCAATATTTATATAAATTGGAAGCATTCCAGAGACGAAATCCTTTATATATCCAATCTCATCAAAGGACATTTCTCTGTGTTCGGTTCCCAGCCTGATTGCTTTAAGATCATGTTCTTCAATAAGTTCAAAAAGTAATTCCTTTTTCACGCTTTCCCCCATAGGTGTAGTATCGGAATTAAAATAATTAGTTTAACAGCGGAAAATTCCCCTGTATCGCTAAACATTTTACGGTCGCGGGTAAATTTTTCAATATGTGGTTTAAAAATATTTAACCTGCGGGCGCCGGCAAATTTTAACAATTCTGCTTTTATGGAATCGAGAATTCCTGTCGACATAATATTATGAAGGGTTTCCTACAGCCTCCATAATAACTTTTTAAGACACTGATAGTTAAAAAATTAGGGTCGTTTATCTAATAATTTTTTAGAGAAAATACGATGGATCCCAATGATAAACAAAAAATATTAAGTTTTGTCAACCATCTGCTCAGTATCCCGAATATCAAGAGTGAGCCTCCAGTTATTCGTGAGGGGATGATACTTTCTTTTATTACAAAAAATTTGAATCAGATAAAAGAGACCCTGGCCTCGCCTGACTTTTTCCCGAAAATGAAACCGGCTGATGCGCTTAAGGTGGTTCTTCAGGTATTAAAGCAGAAAATTGTGAATGAGGTGATAACCGAAGTTGAGGAGTGGTTAAATGAGAGGGTTGCTTTCAGGCTTGTTCAGAAGATATTCCTAAACCAGCAAATTAGTGCCGATCATTATAAATCGATGCTGCTGGAGTTTATGCATGATCTCATCAGCTTTAACGACGCCAGGTATAATTTTAACAGTGTGATAAATATTTTTAAATATCAGGTTCTCGAGCGGTATATATCGGAAATATTTGAACGAAGAGGATATATATTTAATGAAATAAGCAGGGTTGAAAAAACTAATCTGGGAGTTCTGGAATATATTGAATACTCAAAATTAGTTTTTCTTATAAAAAATATTGTCTATATGCGGATTCCGGTTACGACAACCTATGGAGAACGAAGTATTAACATAAATGAAATTAAAAAATTCTCCGTCCCAATGGAAAAATTGTTAAATAAACAGGAGCAGTTAGTAAAAAAGACCCTTCCCTTTATAACACAAAAAGTATTCATGACAGCGGTAAAATCAAATATTAAAAAAGAGATAACCAAACTTGAAGAGGCAAGTTCCCGACTCTACTACATCCTGGCATCCAGGTATCAGGAATTTAAATATCAGAAAACTGATAGAGGCGCGGAAACGCAGGATAAAAGCTGGTATAATATAGCCAGGAGGAATCATTCCTTTTATGGTTTTGATAAAAACATGGTGAATGAGCTGTACCTTATAGCCGGTGATAATTTATGGTAGAAGGACTGATGAAATGAAGCGTAAACAATTCTGGGAAAATTTTATTCTTATCGCAATCGCCCTTGTAATAGTGCAGACCTTCATTTCAGAGCTCGCTATCTTTCTTCACTGGAACATATTTTTAAGAAATACACTGCTTTTGATTTCACTTTTTTTTGATTTAACATTTACCATTGAGTTTGTTGTGAGGAGCATCAATGCAGGGAGACAGAAAAAATTAATCAGCTACTGGATTTATAACAGGGGATGGGTGGATTTTATCGCCGCTGTCCCGCTGCTGCTTCTCAATTCCGGCCCGCTTGTTTTTCTTTTGATATTAAAAGGCACCACAGTGAGCATCGCCGCTGTTGGTATCCTGAATCTGTTGAAAGTGGTGAAGGCCATACGGGTTACCAGAGTCCTCAGGCTGATAAGAGTGATGAAGATTTTCGGGAGGATACGTAACGCAGATTCAAAAATGGCCCAGCACCACACCAGCGCTGTATCGACCATTTCTGTCTCCATAATACTTCTTGTTATAATCGTTTTTTCTTTTACCGCAGGTGACCCTGTGGAAAGATCGTTTAAAGCGCGGAAAGCATACTATGTGGATTTTACTGCAAGAGTACTGGATTTAAAAGGATATGATAAAGAATCTAGAAAAGACATGGCCGGACAAATATTTTCAGGTGATAAGAGGATAGTAAAATTATTTTATGAAGATGAATCTATCTTTTCCAGATTAACGGAGGAGAAATGGGCAGCGGCCTATTCTGATGAAGATTATATTGAGGTCCGGGAAGGTGGTTTTACCCTGTTTGTTTCGATCGTTGATATTAACAGGAACAGGGCACTAAACAACATGTTGATCTTTATAATAATAATCGCTCTTGTTGTCGGATTGATGTTTATATATACAAGACATTTCGTTCAGACAATTTCCGATGTACTCTTTATTTTAAATAGAGGCTTCAGGGAAAATGGGTATTTTTTACAAATTAAAATCCATAAAGAGTATTCAGATCATGAAATATTCCGGCTTGCCGCGTTTTATAATGACAAATTTCTGCCCGCGAAAGCGAAAAGAATGCACCGGAATAAAATGAAAATGAAATCCCCGCTCTCCATGAAAGATCTTTTCAAGTTTAAAAACCGGTGAAATATTTATCCGGGATTCTACCCTGACTCATGCTCTCCCCGGATCGCTCATGGTCCATAGCATATATCAATTTTCAACGATCAGTCTGTTTTACTGTATCGAATAATAATAAATGCTCCGCCCGCAACAAGCAGTCCGGATATGTAAAAATTTATACGTGGAATTTCTCCCAGCAGGAAATACCCCATTATTCCCGCGAAAACGAATTCACTCAGATTGATTATCGATACAAACTGCCCGCGGAAATGCTTCATTGAATAGTTAAGAATTGAATGCCCGATTACTGTCGATACAATACCCAGCCCCAGAATGCACAATATGTTTCTAACAGTATAAGGTTTAATGGGATTGATGAAAAAGAGGGCAATCACGAGGCAGAATATCCCTGCTATGTAGTAGAGAGGTACAAGATAGAGCCATATCCCTTCCTGATTTTTATTCTTTCTGGCTAAAGCGAGGTAAAGGGTAAACAGGATCATGGAGAGGAAACAGACGATATCTCCATTGAAAGTTTCCCTGTTGAAGTGGAAATCTGTCCACCCCAGAATTACTACTCCGGTAATGGCAAAAACAGTTCCGATTATTTCAAGCCTGTTTATAACCTCTCTTGAAAAAGCGAACAGGAAGAGGGGCATTATGACAGGCACCATATTCACGATAAGAGTTGAATGAGCCGCCAGGGTCATCCGTGCACCAATTATCCATAGAATAAAGTGGAGGCCAAGGGTCAATCCGGGCAGGATCGAGGGACGCAGAAGTTTGAACGAAAGGGTTTTCTTAAATTGCCTCTGTTCCTTCAGCATAAAGGGAGTTAGAATAAATGCGGCGATGAAAAGCCTGTATGCCGCAACCAGCAGCGGGTGTTCAGTACTGACTTTTATAAAAATAACCGAAACCGAGCAGGAGAAAACACCAAAAATCAGTATGAGTAACCTGGCAAACATGGTAGATTTCCTGTGATTCCTCCGGCAAAATTTCACTCAGCTTGAAATTTCATAAAAACAGCCTGGAATATATGTCATCGTATGACCGGCATACTTTCTGGTAAAGTTTATGATTGCCGGCATCAAAATCAATAAACCCGGAGTGCCCTACATACTCATTTACTTTTTCAATGCTGTTTATTACGCCCAGGGCCCTTAACGCTATTAAAACCGAGCCAAAAGCGGATGCTTCCGCGGCGTCGGGTTTCCAGAGCTTTTTCCCGAAAAAATCTGCTGTTACCTGAAGCCATACAGCAGATTTCAGTATACCGCCTGATACGATCAATTCTAGGTCATCACCCGGGGCAAGCATTCTGTAATTTGAGTACAGCCTGTATGAAATACCCTCCATTAAAGCTCTTATCAGGTGTTTTTTGCCGTGGTTGAAGGATAGTCCGAGCACAGCTCCGCGGGCTGATGGATTGTAATGAGGGCTGCGTTCACCGCCAAAAAAGGGGAAGAACAGCAGCCCCCCGGCCCCCGGCCCAATCTCACTTGCGTAGGCATTGATAGCATCAAGAGATTCAGCTTCGTTAATACTTTCTTTTATGAATTGATTGAATAACCATTTCATGACCATGCCCGCGTCGTGCGTGACACCTCCTAAGAGCCAGTTGCCTTCAGTAAGATAGTAGCACCATGCCTCAAGGCCGGGAATCACTTCAGGCTTGCTGAGCCTTCTTCTCAGGGCGCCGCTTGTTCCGATGGTGATGCTCATGGCATTATCGGCAAGCCCGACACTCCCGAGATGGGCCGAAGGGCCATCCGCCGCCCCTATAACTCCGGGTGTTCCTTCGAGCAGACCCATCCTGAGTGCGTATTCTTTTCCAAGCCCTTGAAGGGTAAATGTAGTTTCTTCTATACGGGAGAACATCCCGGTTTTTATTCCAACGCTGCTTAACAACTCATCATCCCATTCCAGGTTGGACATGTTCCATATACCTGTTCCTGATGCTGTGGATCTGTCAATAAGAAATTGTTTGAAGAGGTGAAAAAGAATGAATTCTTTTATGGAGATGATCTTGAAGGTTTTATTAAACAGATCACCTGCTTCTTCATGAAACCAGGCCAGGCGGGGAAGATAGTAAAGGGGATGGATGCCGCATCCGGTTCGGCTCTTAACAGCTTCTGCGTTCAGCTCTTTACGCAGCCTTCCACTCTGCTCTGTGCACCTGGAATCTCCCCAGATAATTGCGCGGGACAGCGGGTTTCCATCTCTATCAACAGGGAGAAAGCTGTGAAGAATTCCACAGAAAACAAGCGCGGAAACCGCGGCCGGGTTTATCCTGTTATCAGAAATTATATCATGTACTACTTTGACCACCGCACCCAGGACTTCTTCAGGGTCCTGTTCGACCATGTTCGGGCCGGGGTAATAGGTTCTGTAGGTCTGTGACCGGACACATTCAATGCCGCTATCTATTCTGTAAAGCATTCCTTTTGAGCTGGTAGTCCCCATATCGAGGGCAATAATATATTCACTTTTTATCACTTATGGTTTCCTATTTCTTCAAGGAAGATTACTATTTTATTATTTTGATAGCAAGTTAATTTATTAACTTTGATTTTTTTAAATGAAGAAATTGAAAAATGGGTGAGGCAGCGGGCACGGGAGAAAACCTCCACAAGGTGCTGGTCGATACATCGGGTGAGGGAGGTGTATAACCCCGGACAGTAATGTCCAAAAGTTAGATAACTCTTATCTCTCTTTTTCTCGTATACTTCTGGATGAAGCGGTACGGATAGGGTAGAGGAATTTCACCGGCTTTTTTGAGCAGGTCGATCTCTTCTCCGGAAAGGTCCCAGCCTGTGCACCCTAAATTCTCCTTTAACTGTTCCAGAGTACGGGCCCCCAGAATCGGTGCTGTTGTACCCGGCTGTTTTAGGATCCAGTTTAAAGCGATCTGGGCAGGTGTTTTTCCGCGGTTTCTGCCTATTTCTGAGAGTGTGTCAATCACACGCCAGGTAAGCTCGCATTCACGCTGCTCGGGCTGGTCATCCCACCTATCTTTTCTTCCAACCCTGCTGTCAGGAGGGGGCTTCCTGTCTTTTACGTACTTGCCTGTGAGCCAGCCCCCTGCCAGTGGTGACCAGGACAAAAAACCGATCCCTTCCTCCATACATAGGGGAAGAAGCTCCCATTCAGTGCTCCTCACGATAAGGCTGTATTCAGCCTGAAGAGAGCAGAAGGCTGCAAGGTGGTTCATTCTGCTGAGCATTACTGCCTTCATGAGCTGGGCCGCTGTGAAATTGGATGCGCCCAGATACCGAACTTTACCCGCCCGCACAATATCATCCAGTGCGGTAAGGGTTTCTTCCAGGGGTGTGGACATATCGAAGCAGTGAACCTGGTAAAGATCAAGGTAGTCTGTTTTAAGCCTTCGCAGGCTATTGTCAATGGCATGGAAGAGGTGCTTTCGTGATAATCCTGTATCATTAGGCCCATCATCCATCGGGAAAAAGACTTTAGAAGCGATAACCAGCGAGTGCCGGTTTCCACGCTTTTTTAACCATGATCCGAGTATTGATTCTGAAACACCTTTATTGTAGATATCGGCTGTATCGAAGAAATTTCCTCCGGCTCCTATAAAGTGGTCTGCCAGGGAATGGGAAGCGCTCTCATCGGCGCCCCACCCGAATGTTTGCGTTCCAAAAGCGAGTTCTGAAACTTTCAATCCGGTGTTTCCCAGGAATTTAAATTCCATGTTTATAATCCTTCCTTATATTGGGGTCAATTCTTTACTCATGACATTCGATCTGATCATCCCGTTAGTTAAATACACAGCTCTTCCTTATTCCAGGTTCGCGTGCCTGCGCATTATATTCGGGCCTGTGTTCATTTTTTCCATTAGAGTTATTATTATTGCTTCCAATAATATAAGCAGACATTGCTCAAAGAGAGACCCTTTTGGCTGGACTGAAGGAATGCCGGCCTCCTGTTCTACCTTGGCGGTGGGAGCGGGTATAGTGATTATAATATCAGCCAGCTTTCCAATGGAAGATTCGGAAAATATCGTTATGACAGCTAGATCAGCGCCTATCTGTTTTGCCTTTTTAGCCATGACATAGAGGCCCCCGGTTTCCCCGGAACCTGATCCGATTAAAAGAAGATCTCCTTTTTCGATACCTGGAGTGACTGTTTCCCCTGCAAAATAGGATTCAATTCCTATATGCATCAGTCTCATTGCGAAAGCCTTCACCATCAGCCCTGATCTGCCGGCCCCGGCTGTGAATATCCTTTTTGATTTTAAGATTTTTTTTATTAGCCAATCCGCATCTTTATTTTGAATTTTTAAAACTGTACTTTCCAGCTCACGCACAATTTTTTCCATGTATTCTACTGTTTTCGTCTTCACATATACCTCATCTGAAATTCATTATTTTTTTTATTAAGAGTGCAGCCTCTCTTCTTTCAGCGTTTTTTGTTATCCAGCTTCCAACAATTATTATTTCCGGGTTTTCTTTTACTATATTGCCAATGGAATCCGCGTCTATACCACCCGCGATGGCGATTTTTGTTCTTTTTGTCACTTTTTTTACCGCCTGCAGCTCTTTCAGGGGCGGGGCTTTTGTTGACTTAACATCAGATGCGGTGTGTACGCATATATAATCAACTCCCAGTTTTTCCAATTCTGATGCCCTCGTTTGGACATCCCCTATGCTTATCATATCAACCATGACCGCTTTTCCGTACTCCTTTGCTTTCAAAACAGCCGACTTAATGGTAGCATCATCAGAAAATCCAAGCACTGTTACTATATCCGCTCCTGCCTCAAAGGCAAGTTTTGATTCATATTCTCCCCCGTCGGCTATTTTTAAATCCGCGAGTATTTTTAAAGATGGAAAAATATTTTTTATTTTCCTGACAGCGCTTACCCCTTCCTTAATGATAAAAGGTGTGCCGATTTCAACGATATCTATAACATCGCCCACTTCATGCAGCAGATGTTTCGCTTCCTTCATTCCGATTGTATCGAGCGCTAATTGAAGCAGCATACAGGTCCCCCTCTTAATAGCTCTATCTTGTAATTTACTTCTGAATTATTTAAAAAACAATCGTATGAATTAATTATTGATAAAAAATATCATTCAAGGTATAATTGAGGTTGTCCAACAACCTCTAATTAGGCTGTCCCATACGACAGATTATACGTTTAATGCCTTATTTTACACAGACCCATAGCTTCACCTATTGTGTTCAAATGTTCATTATATATATTAAGGGACAGCCTGAATTTGCAGCAGATTGTTAAGGGGGCAGTATTGTATGAATTGCCGGATTAAATTAAGTGCCTCTCTTATATGCGCTGATCTATTAAACCTTGAAAGCGACCTGTCAATTATTCATCAAAAGGGCTTTGATTACATTCACTTTGATGTTATGGATGGTCATTTTGTGCCCGGGATTGGTCTTGGTACTTTTTTTCTGGAACAGCTCACTGCCAGTCAGCCGGTCCCTGTGGATGTTCACTTAATGGTTTCAGATCCTCAAAAATAC
>DAOVJS010000031.1 GCA_030673105.1 Spirochaetota bacterium | reverse complement strand
TACAAAAGCAATTATATCTATCTTACGACCGAATGGGACACTTATCGCGCGGCGCAGTTTCATTTTTGAAGACGATGGTATCTGGACAAATCTCAATGTTGCTGTGGATGGTTCTATTTCAGCTCTGAAAATTGATGATAAGTCACTACATTTTTACAGGTGGAGAAGTGATAGATTGATGTACAATAAACGCGAACAGGTGACAGTAAGAGAATTTGTCGAGGACAAGATAGATAAATTTAAAAATGCCAACCGCTGATACCGGGCAAACCGGGAAGCAATTTAAGGTTCTTAAGTTGAAAGAAGCCTGGAGTGTTTATAAGATGGAGGAAAAAGAAGGCATAAAGTTCTACTATAACAGGAATGAAAGATTAAGGAAGCTGAGAGAGGCAACTGGAGGAAAAAGAAGAAGGTTTCGTTTTCTTGCTAAAGGGAGAACCAGAGGCCTCCTCATTATTCTTGTAGATCTTTTACTGATTTCCGGTGTCATGTACATGTTAAATAAACCGGCGAATATTTATATGCAGAAAACAGAAGATGGAGTGATCTATGAGCTGAATGTTACCGGTATTAAAGGAAAGAGGATATTAATCGGGTTCTCCGTGAAAAATCAGGGGCAGGATAATTTAGTTTTTTCTGAATCTGTACCGGTTGTGGTTAAGATAGAAGGCCGAAACGGTGAAGTCCTTGTTTTACAGGACATAATAGAAGAAAATACAGTTCTCTTTCCTGATGAGAGCACTTCAATTGTTTTTCTCCTTGGTCATGATGAACTGCCAGGATCAGGGCTGGTGGATGTTTATTATGAATCTTCCTCCGGGCCGATCTTTTCCCGAAGCGTCCGATTTTAAGGCATACAAATTTTAAACTCTATTTATATGCATACACTAAAAAAATATTTTAAAGGAGTATGATTATGGCCGGTCCAAAAGGAAATGCTGTCATTGGTCAATCAGGAGGGCCTACAGCCGTTATTAACAGAAGTTTTATTGGAGCTATTATTGAGGCACGAAAACATGAGGAAATTCTCGAACTCTATGGTGCGCGGCACGGAATACAGGGAATGTTAAATGATGAGTACGTGCCGCTGTTTGCTCAACCGAATTTTGTTCTCCAGCAGATATCAACTACCCCTGCTGCCGCGCTCGGGTCTGTCCGGCATAAGCCTGCAAAGGAGGAGTGTTCGAAAATATTCAAGAATTTTAAAAAGATGAATGTCAGATACTTTTTCTATATTGGCGGAAATGATTCAGCTGAGACTGCATACATCATAAACAGCTTTGCTGCAGATGAAGGATACGACCTGCGGGTTGTGCATATTCCGAAAACAATTGATAATGATCTGCTTGTTACCGACCACTGCCCCGGGTACGGAAGCGCGGCAAAATATGTGGCAAGTGCCTTTATTGGAGATAATGAAGATAACCGGGCTCTCAAGGGTGTGAAAATAAATATAGTCATGGGAAGAAACGCGGGGTTTTTAACAGCTGCGAGCACTCTGGCAAGACAGTATCCAAAAGACGGCCCGCATCTGGTGTACATGCCCGAAATGGCCTTTGACATTGATCGGTTTTTAAAAGATATTGAAAAAACTTTTAATGAACACGGGCGTGCTCTGATAGCAATTTCAGAGGGTATAAGCAGGCAGGGTATATATAAGTTAAAAGCAGGAGAAAAGCCTGATTATATTTCAAAGTGGTTGGACTCGTTTGTAAACATAAACTTACCAAAAAAATATATGCCCGTAGATGAGAATAAGGCTGTCGAAGTAGATTCTCATGGTAATGTAAACCTCAGTGGTTCCAGTATGATGGGAGAAATTCTTGCTTTCATCGTTAAAAACACTCTCAATATTAAAAGAGTCCGGGCAGATACACTTGGTTATCCCCAGCGTTCATTTCCACTTGCCATATCTGAAATTGATGCCTCGGAAGCATACAAAGTCGGAGTAGATGCCGTTATAGCTGCTGTGCAAAAGAATTTTGATGAAGGAAGTGTGGCGATTAAAAGGACCGATGAAGATGGAATTTATAAAATTCATACACTCATTACTCCTCTTCAAAGTGTTCAGAGGCGTACTAAAACCTTCCCGGAAGATTGGATTGTTGAGGATGGAACAATAGATGAGAGGAAGTTCAGGGAATACGCGGTTCCGCTTGTCGGTGAACTTCCAATGGCAGGCAGGTTTATAAAGGCTATCTTTTAATAACTGCGCCTTTTTTATTACCGATATGACAATAGAGTATTAAATTTAAGAGAGCCGAATAAGATTACCCGGTTTATATAAAGCGATGAAGGATTATGAAAAATATATTTTACTGCTTCCTCATTATTACGTTTTTATTGATACCTTACAGTGCTCTTATTGCGACAGATTCTCATTCGCTCGATTACTTCTCAATGGGTTACTACTATCTGTACAACAATGAACTTATAATGGCAAAGATCCAGTTTGAATTTTGCCTTCTAACAGAGAAAAGCCCTCCTCCGCTCCTTTACACCATTCTTTCTGAAATCTCTGATATGCTTGGAAAACAGGAGGAAGCAATGGAGTATGCCACCAGAGCTCTCGAACTTGATCCTGAAAACGAAACCGCTCTGAGAATGAAATCTCTCCTGTTGATAGAAGAGAAAGAGTATGAAGAGGCAGTAATATATCTTGAAAAACTGCTGGAACAGAAGCCGGATGATCTTCAATTACTTTACTACGGCGCTGAGGTGTACACTGAGCTCGATGAAAACAATAAATTAATCGATATTTACATAAAAATATTACAAATTAATCCCAGGTCGATCAATATCCGCCTGAATCTTGGTTATCTTCTCACAAAACAGGGGCTGTTCCGTCTTGCCGAAAAAGAATATAAGCAGGTGTTGGAGCTGGACCCGGAAAATGAAAAGGCGATCTTATATCTCACGTATATATATATATATGAAGGAAAGATCGAAGAGGTTTCAAAATATTTTAATAAGCTCGACAGCAAAAACCTGTTAAATGATGATCTGTTAGAAGATTATGCATCAATTCTTTTTATCGATGGTCAGGACCCCTGGCCGATACTAAGGAAAGTTAAAAACAGGGAAGATGTAACAGGTTTAACCAGGGCAATTATGTATTTTGAAGAAGGAAAAATTGATGAAGCCAAAGAATATTTTGAAATGGATGTAAGGGATAATTCGTACAGTATTGCGGGCTATGTTGGTTTAATCAGGATAGCAGAGATAAAAAATAATCCGGACATGGAAAAGAAATGGAGATTTGTTCTGGCTGGAAGCTATTACAATTTGCAAAATTTTGATAAATCCCTCGATGAAGCTCTCAGGGTAAAAGAACTTGATTCCTCTTTCCTTGAGAATATATACCTGCTGGGGGATATTTACAATAACCTCGGAATGGAAGAAAAAGCGATTGCTGAGTATGAATATTTTAAAAATCATTCACAGGAAAAAGGGGATGTTCACATAAAATTAGGTATTGCCTATGATAAGATCGGAGATCATCAGGAATCAATCAGGAATTTCCGTGAGGCTCTGGAGCTTTTCCCTGATAACGATGAACTATACTATTATCTTGGAATTGAGTATAGAATTCTTCAAGAGTATGAACAGGCTGTGAGTATTTTTAAGAAGGCTGTTGAATTAAAACCGGATAATGCCTTCTATAATTTCAATTTAGGCGCCTCGTTTGAAAGGCTTGGAAACATCGATGATGCAATATTTTATCTCGATAAATCGGTCCAGCTGGATGACAACAATGCCATGGCACTGAATTATCTCGGGTATATACTTGCAGATACCGGTATTCGCCTTGATGAAGCGAAGGGTTATATTGAAAAGGCGCTTTTGTTGAATCCTGAAAACGGGGCGTATCTAGATAGTATGGGATGGGTCTTATACAAATTGTCAGAATACAACCATGCAAAAGAGTATCTGGAAAACGCGGTTGAGCATATAGATTCTTCCGATGCAGAGAACTATTTAGTATATGATCATCTCGGGGATACATATTATAAAGTCGGTTTAATGCTTGAAGCAATCAACTCATGGAAAGAGGCCTTAAAGATGAAGTTTGTTAATGAAATTCAGCAAAAAATTGAAAAATTGGAAAAGGAACTGGGCAATTGAGAAAAGGGAGAGGATATATATTTCTATTGCTGATAGTTCTGTCATTTAATTCATGTACTTTGAAAACTCTTAGAGTTGGTATCCCTGTGGAAGCAGACGAGAGTATTTCCCTGCTGACCAGACTAAACTCATATAATGATATGGTAATAACTATTAAAGGGAAGGCGCTGGCTGTTTACAGAGAGGGTGGAAAAACTGTTAGTTTAAAAACAAACATTGTCACCGATGAGAAAGAATCCATGTTCAGAGTTGATTTATTTGATTTTGTATTTAGAAAGCCCCTGATTTCAATAATTCGAAAAGGTGGGGATGTTCTTGCTGTTATTTATACCAGAAAAGAATATTACACCTTGTCTTTTGAAGATTTCGATTTTCAAAAAATGATCGGTTTTGACCTGCCCAAGGAAATCCTTGTGAGTGCCATAGCTGGAAATGTGTATATTATTGAGGGGGAGGCTGTAGTTTCTGATCCGGATAATCTAACACTCTCTATTGAAGGAGGGGCAGGAAGAGAATTAATTCGATTTAACAGAGAGTACCTGCCTGTTGAAGTGAAGTACGATTACAGTACGGCTTTGTATTATATAAGGTTTGACAAATATAAAATAGTTGATAATTTTTACTTTCCTCACAAAATAATAATTAAAAATGAGGACAGAATGTTCGAGATAAATTATACGGATATAGATGTTAATATTGCTGTAGAGAACGAGGCCTTTTCTTTCGATGATTCGGTTTTAAACGGGTTTGCCCGCATTAACTGAATACAACTGTGTTAAATAATACAAATATGTGTACTTTTTACCACAATTCATTTCCCCCTTTATTTTTAATTATGAAAAGTTCCTATAATTTGATAAATATAAGAAATTAATATATTTAATAAATTAAAAAATTGGTATTTTTCTTGCAGATAGTTACTAAAATCTAATTGAGGATAATTTATGTTTTTCCAGAACACCCTGAAAAAGCGTGTTGAATTAAATGGAATAGGCATTCACAATGGAGAAATGACAAAAGTGTTACTCAGTCCCGCACCTGTTAATACGGGGATTGTTTTTTTACCTTTCCGGACGGATTACTTATCAGGTATTGATGCCCATGTTGAAAACCTTCTGTATACACAAAATGCAATCACAATAGGTAATAACGGGATTTCAATTCAGACGATCGAACATTTTATGGCCGCTTTTTCTGCACTGGATATTACAAACTTATATGTTCTTGTGGATGGCAATGAGCTGCCGATCCTGGATGGCTCTTCCAGAGAAATTGTTAACGCGATTGAAAACGCGGGTATTCATACCCAGAACGATTTCTACGATATTTTTTATATTCCCTATCCCATCTGGATTGAGAAAAAGGGAAGATACCTCATCGCACTTCCCAATGATGATTATAAAATAACATACACGATTGATTTTACATCGAAAAGTAATGCTATTGGTACTCAGACTGCGCATTTTAATATCGATAAAGAAACATTTATAAAATCAATAGCTCCTGCCAGGACTTTTGGTTTTGTTGAGGATCTTAAGAGAATGAAGACAAATAATCTTGCCCGCGGCGGTTCTATGGATAATGCGCTTGTATTTACCAGAAATAAGCTGATGAATGAAAATTTAAGATTTGAAAATGAATGTGTACGGCATAAAATACTAGACTTAATTGGCGGACTCTCGCTTGCGGGCTATAAAATGAGAGGGCATTTTATTGCTCATAAATCGGGGCACCGTATGGATATGGAGCTGGTTAAAAAAATCAATAAAGTTATAAGCAGGAAAAAGAGATCACGCGGTATTTCCCGGCACATATTAAAAAGAAAAGAGGTAGAGTTCCAGAGGTTCTTAAATAAGATGAATATATAGTTTTTAAACGTTTCTGGTTTATACCGTGCAGCCTGTACGGCTAGAATACCTTAAACTTCACTTCAGCGCCCAGCCCTAGTGTTAGGAATTCATCCAGCACATCATAGGCGACAAACTTGAATTTTAGAAATTCGATCAATTCAAGCACCAGCCCCGCGTTAAAGATGCCTCTTCCCTCATCCCAGGGAGGATCAAGACCCTGTCTTATACTGAAGTTAGTAAATTCACCTACAACAAAGAGCTTATCGCCAATAATGGCTCTCCTGAGACCGGCAAAAAAGTTGATATTATATCCGGCATCGACTCCCAGGGTATACCCAAGGCCGAAATTCATGTATCCAAGCTTCCCGGCGCTTTCACTGATCACCCCGTATATGGTAACAGGCACTCCATCAACGCCCGATTCGTCTCCCAGAATTTCTACCTGAAGACCACCCGCGGCACGGAAACCGCCTTTACTGTAAAACATATACTTTGTTCCAATAATAAAGGGAGTAGCGCCAATATCCGCCGTGCTGCCGGTAAGGATTTCTTTCCCGGCGGAGATTTCCCAGTTTTTTATAAAAGAGGTATTCAGGGAAACGTAAAAATTTCCCGGATCAAAAATGTATCCTGAATTAATATGTATCTCACCTTTTTTTGGCGTGCTGGTGATTGGCATGGTAAAATAGCCGTAAGAGCCTGTGATCGTTGTATTGGCAAGGAGCTGTACAGCAGGTAACATAAACATAAAGCTCAGTAAAATAATTATTCCTTTTTTCATAATAGTCTACCTCCGGAGATTTTGCTGATGCAATGATTTCAGGTTGTTTTTTTTTTAACCTTTTTATGCAAAGGACGGCAGCAGAAGAATTTCAGCTTATATAATAATATGTCGACCAAATTTTTCAATAAGAATTTAATTAATCGGTAAAAAAATCTAATTTGAAGGGCAAATTCATTTTGCACTTTATAGAGAGGTTATTATCTTTCAATATTCCTTGATTATTATTATGGAGCCTGCATGAAATACAGCCAGTTGTTTATCCCAACATCAAAAGAAGTCCCAAAAGATGCCGCGATTAAAAGCCACATACTTATGATAAGGGCGGGGATGATAAAAAAGCTCACAAGCGGTATTTACTCTCTGCTTCCTCTCGGATGCAGGGTTATTAAGAAAGTGGAATGTATAATCAGAGAAGAGATGGATAGGACCGGCTGCAATGAATTTTTACTCCCTGTCATTATTCCCGGTGAGCTGTGGAAAATGAGCGACAGATGGTACTCAATGGGGCCTGAACTGTACAGATTGAAAGACAGAAATATGCAGGACCTGGTGCTTGCTCCCACACATGAAGAGGTTTTTACCTTTATCCTTAAGGATCACTTAAAGTCATACAGGGATCTCCCTCTATCGGTTTATCATATTGGCTATAAATTCAGGGATGAAATAAGACCCCGGTATGGAGTAATGCGTGGGAAAACGTTTATAATGAAAGACGCGTACTCCTTTCACAGGGAAGCTGACCCCGGGTCGCTCGACAAAACATATAATGATATGGCAATCGCATACAGAAGGATATTTAAGAGATGCGGATTGAAAACTATTCCCGTTTCCGCGGATTCAGGCTCCATGGGAGGGTCGCTGTCTGAAGAGTTTATGGTTCCATCTAATATTGGGGAGGAGGAGATTATTCAGTGCGGAAGCTGCGGCTACGTGGCCAATCGGGCGAAAGCAGAATCAAAAAATGAAAAAATTGCTTACAGGGATACCGGAGAGCTCTCTCTCGTTGAAACCCCGGATATAAAAACCATCGAGGACCTTACACACTTTCTTAAAACCTCTTCTGAATATATGATTAAGTCACTTTTATATAAAACTTCAGATGGAAAGTTTGTTCTCGCCCTCATCAGGGGAGATCTTGAAGTGAATGAGACAAAATTGAAAAATTATCTCGATGTACCTGAACTTGAACCGGCTGATAGAGGCGAAGCCTTTGAAAAGCTGGGTATTCCACTGGGTTTTGCGGGACCGGTTGGTGTGGATAAAATTTCCGTGGTTGCAGATAACAGTGTAAAGGAGATAAAAGGGGGAGTCACCGGCGCCAATAAGAAGGATCGACACTATGTGAACGTGAAGTCAGGTAGAGATTTTAAACCGGATGAGTATATAGATATTCGTCTGGTCAGTGAAGGAGATCTGTGCCCTGCTTGCGGCAGCGCCTTAAATATGTTTAAAGGTATTGAACTTGGTCATATTTTTAAGCTTGGTGACAAATATACAAGATCATTTTCAGTTACATATTTAGATGAGGATGGATCTTCGAAGGTACCGATTATGGGGTGCTACGGGATTGGAGTAGAGCGGACGGCTGCGGCAGTAATTGAACAGAACAACGATGAGAAAGGCATAATATGGCCGATTACTGTGTCTCCATTTCATGTTCATATTATTCCAATAAAATATGACGGAAATGTGAGAGAGGTTTCAGATCTGATATTAAAACAGCTTGACAGCGCCGGTGTCGAGGTGCTGTTCGATGACAGGGGCGAGAGACCGGGGGTAAAGTTTATGGATGCTGATCTTATCGGTATTCCCTTCCGTGTTACGGTGGGAGAAAAAGGATTAAAAGACGGCAAAGTTGAGCTCTTTAATCGTAAAACCGGGGACAGAGAGCTGATGAAGGTGAAGGATGCTGCCGGCCAGCTGAAAAAACGAATTGCTGAAGAAATAAAAATATATGAAGATATGGCGGATGAAAAGTGATAATATGATCTGTCAAACAGGAGGGAAATGTTGAACACAGTGGCCGTAATTCTGGGAAGCGATTCAGATATTGAGATATATGAAAAAGTATCCGCGGTGCTCACGGAATTTGAAGTCTCCTTTGAAAAGAGGATTATTTCAGCGCATAGGACCCCTGATCTGTTGAGAGACTACGTGATAGGTGCTGAGAAAAAGGGGATAAAGGTCTTTATTGCAATAGCGGGAATGGCCGCGGCCCTGCCCGGTGTTATAGCTTCTTTTACGACAAGGCCGGTTATTGGTGTACCGGTGGCTTTAAAATCTCCTGTGATGGGGTTTGACTCTCTTTTCTCAATGCTTCAAATGCCGCCTGGAATTCCTGTTGCGACAGTCGCGGTTAACGGCGGAAAGAATGCGGGTTTACTCGCATTGGAAATTTTAGCGCTCACGGAGCGGGACCTGTCAGACCGGCTCAAATCCTTCAAGAATAATGAGAGAGAAAAAGTGGTCATGAAAGATCAGCAGTTTCAAAAAGACAGTTGAGAAAGGAGGGAAGTGTGGAAAGAGATATTTTTTCTAATATAAGTCCCCTGGACACCAGATATTACAAAAGCAACAGGGAACTGATGGATACCCTGTCCATCTATTTCTCAGAAAATTCTGTGATCAGATATGAAGCGGTTGTTGAAGCCGCTATTGTGATTGTTATGGAAAAATATGGACTCGCACCGGAAGGGTCGGCAGAACAGATCAGGAAAGCCTGTAAAGAGATCCCCCCTGAAGAAGTATATGAAGAGGAGGAAAAAACAAGACACAATATCCGTGCCCTGGTTAATGTAATGCAGAGGTATGTGGATGAGGAAGTTGCTCCTTACATCCATCTATCAGCCACTTCTGAAGATATAACAGGGACAGCAGGCGCGTTGAGAATGAGGGACGGATTTTACAAAGTTGTTATACCAAAAGCAGTGGAACTTATGGAGGTGCTGCTCGATATCGCGGATCGGGAAGCCGGGACGGTTCAGATAGGGAGAACCCATGGACAGCATGCGGTTCCGATTACTGTCGGTTATCTTTTTTCAGGATATGCTGATAGATTTGGAGAGAGATTGTTAAAATTATCAGAGGCTGTTAAGGATCTCAAAGGGAAGATGAGCGGGGCGGTCGGGGCCTATAACGCGTCATCCCTCCTCTTCAATGACCCTCGAAAATTCGAAGAAGATGTGCTTGCCCGGCTCAACCTGAAGCCGGCGCGTTTTTCTTCTCAGATCATTGAACCCGAGTATATACTTGATTTAATCCATGCTGTAGTGTCCGCTTTCGGAGTCCTGGCACAGGTCTCCGATGATATGCGGAACCTGCAGCGTTCGGAGATTGGAGAGTTCGGTGAGAGATTCGAAAAAGGCCAGGTCGGCTCATCAACCATGCCTCATAAGAGAAATCCCTGGAATTTTGAACACGTAAAATCAATGTGGAAGGAGTTTACTCCAAGAATCCTCACAAGATACTACGATCAGATCTCTGAACACCAGAGGGATCTCACCAATTCTGCTTCATCCAGGTTTATCGTTGAAATTGTCACAGCCTTTACACTTTCGATTGACAGGCTTACAAAACAGTTGAAAAAAATCGTTGTTGATTATCAAAAACTCAACGAAAACCTTTCATTATCGGGAGGTATGTTTTTAGCTGAACCTCTCTATATCTTACTTGCGTCAAAGGGAGTTAAAAACGCTCATGAGCTTGTGAAAGAGATTACTCAGCGCGCTGAAAAGGAAGGCCTGAGTATTTTTGATCTCATTCGGGAAGACAGTAATTTTAATAAAATAGTTAGTTTAGATGCCTGGAAAAATCTTGAAAAAAATCCGGCGAATTACACCGGAAAGTCAAAAGAACGGGCTCAGGAAATTTCGAAGATATGGAAACACAAAATCGCGGAAATTAAAAAAGATTGCGAAGGTTACAGAGAAGCGCTGGAAATTTTACACTAACAAAAAAATACACCAGCTCCATTTACAGGAAATCAGTGATGAATAAAAAAGATAATTTTGATTCTGATGTTATCATGGATAGACCGGAAGAAGCCTGTGGAATAATAGGAGTTATTTCCAGGGACAAAAGGGATGATGTTTGCGAGCGGATATATCTGGGGTTATACGCGCTTCAGCATAGAGGCCAGGAGAGCGCGGGTATTGCCACATATCACGATGAATTTGTTAATATTAAACGGGGTAATGGACTCTTAACCAGCGTGTTCACACCCGGGGATTTTAAGATACTCGAAGGAAATATCGGGATCGGACATGTGCGGTATTCAACGACAGGGTCGGGATACGTTCAGAACGTGCAGCCGATCATTGCAAGGTTCTGGGGAGGTATGATGGCAATCTCCCATAATGGTAATATAGTCAACTCAAAAGAATTGAGAAACGCTTTGATTGAAAATGGTGCCATTATTCATTCCAGTTCAGACACGGAAATTATTCTTCATCTTATAGCCCAGCAGAAAGAGCGCTGTCTGGAAAAAGCAATCCTGAGCTCACTTGATCGGATCAGTGGGGCTTATACAATAGTACAGATAGCCGGAGGAAAATTAATCGGGATTAGAGATCCTTACGGGTTCAGGCCGCTCTGTCTGGGCAGAACAGTTAACGGGTATGTAATGGCATCAGAAACAACTGCGCTGGATATAATCGGGGCGGCATTTGTGAGAGATGTTTATCCGGGGGAAATGATCGTCTGTGACGGAAATGAGGTAAAATCTTACAGATTCAAAGAAACGCAGAGAAACGCGCTCTGTGTTTTTGAATATATATACTTTGCCAGGGCGGATTCTATCATCGACGGAATAAGCGTTTATGAAGTAAGAAAAAAAATGGGAAAAGAGCTGGCGCGGATGAGTAAAATAAGTGCCGATATTGTAATTCCTGTCCCGGATTCCGGAATTACAACTGCTATTGGTTTTGCCCGTGAAGCTAATATTCCTCTTGAGATTGGGCTGTTTAAAAATTCATACGTCGGAAGAACATTTATAGACCCCGGGGCTGACGACAGGGGATCACGCGTTAAAATAAAGCTCAATCCGATTAAGAATGCTTTAAACGGAAAGAAGGTTGCGGTGGTTGATGACTCTATTGTAAGAGGTACAACGAGTAAAAGAATTATAAAAATGATCCGTGATGCCGGAGCCGAAGAAGTCCACATGTACATCAGCTCCCCTCCGATCACCCACCCCTGCTTTTTCGGGATAGATACCTCAGTTAAAAAAACCCTTATTGCTTCAGCACAGACAATTGAGAGCATAAGGCGTTTCCTTGAAGTCGACACCCTCGCATACATAACTATTGAAGGGCTGTCAAAGGCCGTAGGGAAACCTCTTGATACCCTCTGCTACGCGTGTTTCAACGGGGATTATCCGGTCCCCGTAATTGAAGAAAGTGAAGATGGAAAGCTGCTTCTTGAAGAGTACAAAGTGCTTGAAAGATAGGAGAACCCATGGGGTTAACGTATAAAGATTCCGGTGTGGATATAAAAAAAGGGGATAACTTTGTTAATCTCATAAAGGAAAAGCTTCGTAAAAATGAACAGGACAACATCGGATTGTTCGGAGGGCTGTTTTCATTAAACCTCGATAATTACAAAGACCCCGTTCTTGTTTCAGGCACAGATGGAGTCGGCACCAAGCTCCTGCTGGCAAAGGAAGCCAATAAATACAGCACAATAGGTATTGATCTTGTTGCAATGTGCGTCAATGATATCGTTACTCTGGGTGCGAAGCCTCTCTTTTTTCTTGATTATATGGCATGCTCTGAGCTTGAGATAGAAAAGGCTTCGGAGCTCATCGATGGAATAATTGAGGGGTGCAGACTTTCCGGATGTATACTGCTTGGAGGAGAAACGGCAGAGATGCCGGGCGTTTATCAAAAGGGTGATTATGAACTTGCGGGTTTTGGAGTAGGCATTGTTGAAAAAACCGGGATCATCGATGGAAGATCAATACAGGCCGGAGATGTGCTTGTTGGAATAAGATCAAGCGGTATACACAGCAACGGGCTGAGTCTCGCGAGGAGGGCGCTTTTTGGTGAAAAAGGGTTCGGTTTTAAAGACGGTCACCCTCTCCTCAGCAATACCCTTATCGAAGAACTTTTAGTCCCCACAAGGATTTATGTAGAGCTTGTTCTCGAAATTATCAGATATTTACCTGTAAATGGTATTGCACATATTACAGGAGGCGGAATATTCAGCAATGTAAAGCGATTGCTGCCGGCCGGGCTTGAACCGTTGATTGACTGGGATAATCTATATCCCCAACCGATTTTTACCATAATTGAGCAGTCAGGTAAAATTCATAAAGAGGAAATGAGAAATGTCTTCAACATGGGAATAGGCCTTGTTTTTGTGGTGAGCAGAGATATTAAGGAAAGGCTCATATCCAGGCTTGAGGACAAGGGTGAGCATTACGCATTAATAGGAGGGGTTGTCAGCACCTGATGTCAAAAAAAAAGATTGCGGTTTTTATTTCAGGGAGGGGTTCTAACTTTAAAGCCATTCTGAATGAAATAAATAAGGGGACAATAAACGGCAGTATAGAGCTTGTGATTTCTGATAATCCTGACGCAAAGGGACTGTTATACGCCCGGGATAATGACATCGAATGTGCCGTGTTTAAAAAGAGTAAGGACTGTTCCAGGTCCGATTATTTTGATAAAATTATATCTACCCTGAGGGCCCGTGATATTGATCTCATTTTACTCGCGGGATTTATGAAAGTCTTAAGCGGAAATATAGTCCGGGCATACAGAAACAGGGTACTTAACATTCATCCTGCTCTTCTCCCATCGTTTCCGGGTGAGCAGGCACAAAAACAGGCCCTTGAATATGGAGTAAAGTTTTCGGGCTGCACTGTGCATATTGTTGATGAGAGCGTTGATACAGGGCCCATCGTTCTTCAGGAGGCAGTCCCTGTTCTCGATGATGACACTGAAGAGATTCTTTCGGACAGGATACTTGAGAGGGAGCACATAATTTACTCTCGTGCCGTAAAGCTGTTATGTGATGATAAACTTTCGATCACAGGGAGAAGAGTTTTTATAAAATAAAATGGAGGTGCCATGAAAATGCCTGAAGCCTACAAAGAAATAAGTTTAAAGAATGCTGAGCTTTTAAGAAGAGGAAAGGTGAGGGATATATTCGATCTGGGAGACAAACTGTTGTTCGTCGCATCTGATAGAATTTCCGCTTTTGATGTTGTGCTGCCCAATGCGATCCCTTACAAAGGAAAGGTGTTAAACTCTATTTCCGCTTTCTGGTTCAGAAAATTAAAAGACATAATTCCGAGTCATTTTATTACAGATGATGTGAATGAGTTTCCCATTGAGCTAACCTCTGATGAGAAGGATATGCTCGATGGTAGAAGCTCCCTTGTTCATAAAGGCAGGATGATAGATGTTGAATGCGTTGTGCGTGGCTACCTGGATGGTTCAGGGTGGCGGTGCTACGAGCAGACCGGAATGCTTTTTGATATATCTCTGCCTTCGGGCCTTAAACAGGGCGATAAATTACCTGAACCGCTCTTTACGCCTACAACAAAAGCCCAGAGCGGTCATGATGAACCTGTAAGTTTTTCACAGGTTAAAGAAAAGATTGGGACGGAACGTGCCGAATATTTAAGGAAAAAATCAATTGATCTTTACATGAGGGCCTACGACTTCGCCTATGAAAGAGGGCTCGTACTTGCGGATACAAAGTTCGAGTTTACTGAAGCTGGCGGTGAAATCCTGCTTGCCGATGAGATATTCACTCCCGACTCGTCCCGGTTCTGGGATAGAGAGGCTCATAAACCCGGCGGCCCGCAGTCCAGCTTCGATAAACAGTTCATCAGGGACTGGCTCGAAACCCGGGACTGGGATAAGACCCCTCCGGCCCCGTCCCTTCCCCGGAGTGTAATCGAAAAATCTGTGGAAAAATATCTTGAGGTTTACAGGAAGATAACGGGTAAAAGTCTGTCATAAAAAAAATTAAGGGGGGTCCAGTGAAGGTACTTGTCATAGGAAGCGGCGGCAGGGAGCACGCAATCGTGTATTCTCTTAAGAAAAGTGCGCTTGTTGACAGGCTTTTCTGCACACCGGGCAATGCCGGCACAGTGGAGCTGGCTGAAAACCCCGGGCTCGCCGCTGATGACTTTGATTCGCTTTTACATTTTGTAAAAAATGAAAAGATCAACCTTACAGTGGTCGGACCGGAGGTCCCCCTCGTCCAGGGTATATCTGACCTGTTTGCCGGGCACGGGCTTTCAGTTTTCGGACCATCGTCAGAGGGAGCGTTGATTGAGGGAAGTAAAATATTCTCAAAGGAATTAATGAAGAAGAGCCGGATACCTACAGCGGATTTTTCTGAATTTTATGATAGATTCTCCGCTGCGAAATATATTAAAAGTAAAAAACCGCCTTATGTTATTAAGGCTGACGGCCTCGCGGGGGGAAAGGGTGTAATCATAACAAAATCGGCGGATGAGTCGGAAGAGGTACTGTCCGCGATGTTTGAGAAGAAGATATTTGGTGAAAGCGGTACAAAGGTTGTTATCGAAGAGTTCCTGAAGGGTGAGGAAGCTACCGTACTTGCGCTGTGTGATGGGAAAAATGTTGTGCCACTCATCTCATCCCAGGACCATAAACCTGTTTATGACGGAGATAAAGGACCGAACACAGGCGGCATGGGAGCGATTGCACCGGCTCCTGTTGTGAATGAAAGGGTAATGGACAGGGTAATGGACAGGATACTCAATCCGCTGGTCCATGAACTGAACAGGCGAAACATTGTATATAGAGGAATCATATATGCCGGCTTGATGATCTCTGACGAAAACCCCTCTGTGGTTGAATTTAACTGCAGATTCGGCGACCCTGAAGCTGAAGCAGTACTCCCGCTTCTTGATTCCGACTTATGTGATCTAATTTTTCGTGCTGTAAATGGCGAGTTGAAAGACGTCGATATAAAATGGAAGCACGGATTTTCCTGCGATGTGGTTCTGGTCTCCGGCGGATATCCTGGTAAATATGAAAAGGGGAAGGAGATCAGCGGTCTTGAAAAACATGTTGATGATAATGAGATGGTTGTGTTTCATTCAGGAACAAAAGTTATGGGTGGCAGAACAGTCAGCAACGGGGGGAGGGTTTTGAATATCGTTGGATTGGGAAAAACGCTGAAAACCGCAATGGATCGGGCGTACCGCCTTGTTAATGATATTAATTTTGAAAATATGTTTTATAGAAGGGATATTGGCTTCAGGGGGTTGAAGTATTTTTCTTAGGTTATCGATACCGGC
>DAOVJS010000022.1 GCA_030673105.1 Spirochaetota bacterium | reverse complement strand
AGAACCATCCCTGGTGCCATTGGCGCAGGCATCGGTTATCAGCCGGAGGATCGCTTGAACCAGGGGTTGTTTATTGAACAGTCTATCAGCAATAATATCGTCGTAACCATACTGAAGAAGCTTTTAAACAGGTTCAGGCTGATCAGCAGGGTGAAAAAAGATCAATCGGTAAGAAAATGGGTGGAGGAGCTGGCAATTAAAACACCCACAGTGGAGGCTCCCGCGCAGAGCCTTTCCGGAGGAAATCAGCAAAGGCTTGTTACAGCGAAGTGGCTGGCTACCACGCCGAAGGTGTTCATCCTTGACGGCCCCACTATCGGGGTGGATATCGCCTCGAAGAGCAACATCCACAAGATAATCAGGAACCTGGCTGAATCCGGGATGGGAATCATCATCATTTCGGATGAAATCCCCGAGGTCCTTAAGAACTGCAACCGTGTGCTCATTATGAACAGGGGAAGGATCATCAAGGAGATCAGTGATGTTGCCGGTGTAACGGAAGAGGAAGTATTCAGTATTATGAGTAGAAAGGAAGTTCATGAAGCTGTTTGATTTTGAAAAAATACGAAATTATAACTTTAAAAAGCTGTTGAAATACAACGAGACCTATATTTTCCTGGTCCTTATTATTTTCTCGACAGTAATCACTTTCATAAATCCAACCTTCTTTACCCTGGAAAATATGTTTGATCTTTTAAAGAGCAGCTCCGGTATGGCGATACTGGCGATGGGGGTATTTATTGCGCTCCTTTCCGGGGGAATAGATGTTTCTTTTACCGCGGTCGCAATTGCCGGTCAGTACATCGCTGTAAACGTGCTTACGGCAGTGGATATTGATAGTCTCGCTCTCGCGTTTCTCATTTCCTGTTCGGTTGGAATCGCTCTAGGCGCAATAAATGCTTTTTTGATCTCTATTTTTAAACTCCCTACACTCATAACCACGCTGGGAACCCTGAGTATGTTCCACGGCGGACTCCTCGCTTTTGTCGGTACGAGACCATTCAACACCGGAGACATTCAGGACTGCTTCAAATCTTTCGGACACGCCAACGTGTTCAACCTGGCGAGGGCTGATGGAACCATGTACGGGCTCTCCGTGTACGTGCTCATACTACTCGGTGTCGTCATAGTAAGCTGGATTATTCTGCGGTTCACCATGCTGGGGAGAGGTGTTCGCGCGATCGGCGGCAACATGGAAGCGGCGAAGAGGGCGGGTTTCAACATACACCGCATTCAGTTTTTTATATACTGTTTCGTTGGTTTCCTTGCCGGTATCATGGGTGTCATGCACATATCCCTGCTGCGTTACAGCAACCCGCACTACATTGTCGGCACCGAGCTCAGCGTGATAGCAGCGGTAGTGCTTGGCGGGACAAGGATTACGGGTGGTTCAGGATCGATACTGGGAACTCTGCTCGGGGTTGCAATGATCGTTGTACTTGAAAAAAATCTTGTCCTCATCGGGCTATCATCGTACTGGCACAAGTTTTTCATCGGATTGATTATCCTTTTCGGCGTAAGTATAACCTACTATCAGAACCTGCGCCGTATGAATCAGAGAACTGTGTTTACAAAAGAGTAACGTTGTACAGGAGACTTTCTTGGTAGGCAGACATTCGAAGCTAATAACTCTCTTCATTATTATGATCGTGCTGATTCTTATCATGTCTGCGGCGCTGCCTGACAAATTTCTGCGGTTGATCAATTTTCAATCCATGGCCAGCCAGATACCCGAATACGGTCTGCTCTCTATCGCGATGATGATTGCCCTGATCACAGGAGGCATTGATCTTTCTGTTGTTTCGATTACCAATCTGACAGGTGTGGTTGCCGCTCTCATACTGAAGAATCTCATTACACCTGAAATGCCGGGTATGCAGGCATTTTTCATGATGGCACTTGCCGTGATTTCGGCAATAGCTCTTTCTGTTGTGTGCGGGTTCATAAACGGTATAGTTGTTACCAAGGTCGGGGTACCGGCGATTTTAGCTACTCTGGGAACCCAGGGATTGTTTCTCGGTATTGCAGTCATCATCACAAAGGGATACGGCATCAGCAGCTTTCCCGAGAAATTCCTGCTTATCGGCAGCGGGAAGTTAGGTGTTATTCCCATACCCTTCATCATTTTCATCTTCGTCGTGCTGATGATCTACGGTTTCCTGAATAAGACAAAACTGGGCCTCAGCATGTACATGGTAGGTTCAAATCCCATGGTCTCCCGTTTTGCGGGTATTAAAAATGACGATGTGCTGATCAAAACCTACATGATAACGGGCCTTTTGTCAGGCATTTCCTCGGTTATCATGATCTCAAGAGTGAATTCAATGCGGCCCGGCTATGGCTATGCCTATCTGCTCCAGGCGATTCTCGTTGCTATACTCGGGGGCGTTGATCCGTCTGGAGGATTCGGCTCTGTGATCGGTGTCGTCATGGCAATTATTATATTGCAGGTGCTGCAAAGCGGTTTCAACATATTGTCGTTCAGTCCCTTTTTTAAAAAATTCATCTGGGGTTTGATGCTTCTAGTCGTGATGGTCATAAACTTTTTTGTTGAGAAGTATCAGCAGAGGGCTAAAAAACTGGGCGTCCAGGCCTGATTACAATTCACTTTCCTGAAAAACCCTTTCCTTGTGATCTTCCGATAATTCCAGTAAAGTTCCATTGGGATCTTTAAGGTATGTCCATGTGGTGTCAATTTCTTTGGTTTTAAAATCAACAGGGGGCACTAGAAATGTAATCCAGTTTTTATGTTTTTTATAAAACCCTCTGACATCCGTAACTTTAAAAGACAGGTGCTGTACTCCCGGGTCCCACGGGTTCATGTCTACAATCTTTTTGTCCTTTGACTGTACATATTCGAGCAGCTCCAGGTCATCTTCCCCGGCTTTCAAAAAGGCGATTTTTATCTTAACGCCCTTCATAATGCCTTCCGCGTCAACGTCTAAATCCACACCCCCGATAAGCTTAAATCCAAAGACTTCTTCATAAAACTTGATGGACTCTTCTAAATTCTTCACAGTTATTCCGGTGTGATGTATTTTTTGTACTATATCTCCCATTTTTTTCTCTCTTTTTTATTTAATTGAGGCTGCTATTCCATGGCGGAATATAAATATTTCAATAAAAGGAGATCTGTATTCTATCTCCGTTTTAAAGAATAAAGGATATCCCGAAAACCAGCAAACTTTCTTTTTTATCAAAATAATAGCCAACCTGTGAGTAGCCGTAGTAATATTGAAAATATAACGTGTGATTTTTCTCTTCAGTCAGCCCTTTTTTCAATAACGTATTGTTAATGAAAGAAAATAGATAAAGCCCTGTTTTTAAGCCAAAATTGGGCGTGTGGTGAAAACTGAATATTTCAGATTCACTTTCTATAAAGACAGGTATTCCTTTTGATACAAAATCAATTTTTGCACCCAGTATTACTGACAGATCGTAAAATATCAGGTCCGCGGGCCTTCTTCCATATTTATATTCCAGTCCCCCTGATAGATCGAACATGTCACTGAAATGGTAGTTAGTATAGTGCTTGATGGTTTCAAATCCAACATTTAAGTAAGGTTCATTATAATAGTGGCGATAATCATCTCCAAGATGCGAGCTGAGGTGGTATACCATCGTCTCAAACAGGAACCTTTTATATTTAATATCAAATGATACTCCGCCAAGAAAATCAGAATGAACAAGATAGAAAGAGTCTGTAAACAGCTCAAACCTGGCAATTACTTCCCCGAAACCGCACGATTCAATCTCCACATTATTGTTCGTTTTCATATGAAAAATAACGAGCTTGATTCCAAAATTGTACCTGGCATAGAATATATCGTCTATTGAGGAATAAATATATGCTATATCGATATCAGATGGATTTAACAGTGTAACGTGCCGGTTTATAAGGGGAGCTTTTGCCGGTAAAAAGGTGGCCTCCGGTGCCGCGATTCCCGGAATGAAAAACAATAACAGTATAATGGGAATGAATATCTTCCCTTTCATTTTTTGTTTATGGCCCACAGTTCACTTCCTGTATTTCAGATAATATAATGGAATCGTGAAGAATGCCATAATAATCAGTTTTGTCCACAGTTTGGAAATTATGAGATTATCCCGGAACACCCTGAAGTGCGTAACCCTTGCTTCAGGAGCATCATAATGGACGGAAACGGGAACCTCATTTATTTGGATACCCTTCCAGGAGGATTTTACAAGCACTTCTACTTCGAAGTCGAAGGCATTGGACTTGATTTTTAATGAAGATACCGGTTTTACAGGATACAATCTGAACCCTGATTGCGTGTCGAGTAATCTTTTATGTGTGCAGAGACGGGTAAAAAAATTTGAAATCCTTCTCCCTATTTTGGTTCTTCTAGAAACATTCTCTCCGAAATCTCTTACCCCTATGATTATTGTATTTTTTTTTAATGCGCTGATGAGCTTTGGTATGTCTTCGGGAGAGTGCTGCCCATCCGCGTCTATTGTGATACAGCAGGTAAATCCGCTCCTTTCCGCTATTTTTAATCCTTTTTTAATCGCGTCACCTTTTCCCGAATTACGGCTGTTTCGGTGAATTATCACGTTTTTTGTTTTGATTATTTCGGATGTTCCGTCGTCTGAACCGTCATCTATAACGATTATATTATTGATGTAAGCCTTACATCGATCTATGACGGCACCGACAGTCCGGGCATTATTATAGACGGGAATGATTACGCATATGCTGTCATTCATTGTTTTACTACATCGCTGTAATTTTGTTTGATTAATCTAATAACAGACGGCAGAGCTTCAACTGTTGAATGCCGGTCTTTTTTTGTATTTTTAAATATTCCGTCGTGGAATAAAATAATTGTATTTTTTCTCAGCTTCGATTTTACACGTTTAATTATTCTGTCCGTGGAAAATAATGTGTCATAACTTTTGATATCCCAGGTTAAGACATCAAGCCGGGTCTGCCTGATCACTTTTCCGAGGACCGGGTTTTTTTGTCCCATTGGGGGGCAGTAATATTCCGGTTTTATTCCCGTTATCTTCTCGATTATATTGCTGGTTTTTGTTACCTCTTCCAACAGTCTTTTATATCTGAAAAAGTTTATCAGATAGGAGTGAGAGTACGAGTGATTCCCGATTAGATGATTTTCACTGACCGCCCGCTTCAGTATTTCGGGATATTTTTCAGCCCTTTTTCCTGTGACAAAGAAAATCGCCTGCATATTATCTTTTTTTAAAATGTCTAAAATTTTATGTGTATAATTTGGGTCAGGACCATCGTCAAATTTTAACAGTATGCTTCCATTGCCTCTCCCGGTTTTAAAAAATTCCCTGCCTTTAATAGTCCTGACAAAAAGGTTTGATCCCGGGCTGAAAACCGCGTGGATAAAGATTAAAAAAAAGGTTACTAATATAAAATAAATACCATAAATTGCGGAGTTCAGTTGAAAGTATATTTTTACCAGCAGTAATATGACTACTAAAACAGCTGTTGCTATCAGAATTTTATAGAAATTGCACATATAAGCATTTCAGGGCATATATAAGCCGCCGTTAACAGGGATTACGGCGCCGGTTACATAAGAAGCCTTATCGGAGCACAGAAATGAGACAACACCCGCGACTTCTTCAGGCTTACCGAACCTTTTCATGGGGATCATTTTCAAAATTTCATCGCTGCCTTCGACCTTTTTTGTCATGTCTGTCTCGATCAATCCCGGAGCGACAGCGTTAACCCGTATTTTTCTCCTGCCGAATTCCTTGGCCAGTGTTTTTGTAGCGGCGATTAATCCAGCCTTGGCCGCGGAATAATTGATCTGTGAGAAATTACCTATCTGTCCGGAAAGAGAGCTGATATTGATAATTTTTCCGTGCTTGTTTTCATTCATGTGCGGAGTGACACATTTAGTTACATAAAAAAAGCTGTTTAAATCGGTGTTAATCACATCTTCCCATTCTTCATCCGTCATCCAGTGAAAAATATTGTCCCTTGATATACCGGCATTGTTTATCAATACAGAAATACGCTCTTCTTTCCTGTTTAATCTGTCTATCTCAGGCTGTAAAGTTTTTCTTATCATTCCTTTATCGCTGATGTCAAACTGAAGGCACTTGCATGTTCTGCCTGCTGCCTCTATCCCGGTTCGAACCTCGTTTGCGGCGGCTGTATTTATGCGGTAATTCAGCCATATATCATATCCGTCTTCTGCGAGTTGTAGAGCAATCGCTCTCCCGATGCCCCTGCTGCCGCCTGTAACAATAGCAATATCTTTCATCCTGTACCTTTTGGGAGAATGATGTTGAGGAAACTTACCTCTTATAGATTTATTAATTATACTTACAGGTGATAAAAGAGTCAATTTATTGTGCGGGATGGGTTTATAAACATATCAGTTTAAACCGAACTCTGAATCATTGATATCGATATTCGTCTCTATATCGGAGAACATTATTAATGTATAGTCACCGGAAGGTTCGATGAGCTTTATCGAACTGACAAGATATTTATTATTCAGTTTTAATATAATCTCGCTGATATATTTTTTAAATTGATGATTTTTTGGAATTAATGCAATCGTGTTATTTTCTTTTATAGAAACGAAATAGGTTTCTTTTATCTCATTTTTTCCTATGAGTCCCATTAACATAAAGATATTTTCAAACAATGCTTTTAACTGTAAGTTCTCATCTATGTTGTACTCTTCACGCTCATTCAGCTGGGGATAATCCCTGATTATTTTTTTACCATTTATTATGAACTTATATGAATACGGATTTTCCAGGGCCCATATCAATTTTCTGTCCCTCTTGAATTTGATATACCCGTAGGATAAATGGTCTGATTCCATAATTGAAAGGTGCTTTGTCTGCTCAAACCTGGCATGCAGGGTTTTTATCTTGTTATTCTCGGATATATATCTATCCAGCTCATCGGATCCATTTAACGCGGAAGTAAAGCCGGTAAGAATAAGCGCGATGGTAAAAACTGCAATATATATGTCCCTGTTAAACAATTTTCCTTCCATGTAAAAGAATATTTTTATAATTATCCAGGTGCTGCAAAACAGCAAACACAGCTAGTTGAACATTTTTATAAATAATGAAGTGTTGACTCCGCCAAAAGCAAAATTCTGAACGGTTGCGATGTTAATTTGTTTTTCCTTTAGCCTCAATGTATGATTGATCATTTTACACCCTTCATCAACGTCTTTCAGGTTCAGGGTAGGGATGATAATTTTATTTTGCATCATATATAACGTAAATATAGCCTCAATGACACCGCACGTGCCCATTGTGTGGCCCGTAAAGCCTTTGAACCCTGTGACGCAGGGCCTGTCTTTATAGACTGAGTAGATAGATTCAGCCTCTACTGTATCGCCTATCGGTGTAGCTGTAGCATGGGCACTGATGAAATCAACCTGTTCAGGGTTCAGCATGGCATTTTCCAATCCCATCCTTAATGTCTGCCCGAGCCTCTCCACATCCGGATGGATGAGATCACCTCCATTACAGCCGCAGAAAAATCCGGCAACCTCTGCTAAAATTGCGGCACCCCTCTTCTTTGCGAATTCATAATCTTCCAGCAGCAGTGCGCCGGCTCCCTCTCCAACAACAAGTCCGTCACGGTTTGCGTCAAAAGGCCGGGGAGTTTTTTCCGGTGTTTCGTTATAAGCTGTTGAAGTAGCCAGTAATTTATCAAACACCGCTACTGTAAGGGTGTCATACTCGTCTGCACCACCGCAGATCATCGCATCCTGCAGACCATATTTTATTGCTTCATATCCGTACCCGATAGACTGGGCGCTCGTTGTGCATGCTGTGCAGGAAGAAATTATTCTCCCGGTAATGCTGAACATGCGCGCGATGTTTACCGCGGTTGTGTGGGTCATTTGCTGGATATAACCGGCACTCTTTAAATTCTTTAATTCAAAAGAATCGCTGAAAAAAGCTTTGAATATCTCTCTCTGAACATTCGGGCTCCCCTGTGTGGACCCGAATGCCACGCCCATCCGGCCGGAAGAAATGAAATCTTCATCCAGACCTGACTTTTCTAAAACCTCTTTAGCAACCTGGCAAGCGTAGTAGCCGACAGGGCCCAATGTCTTGGCATACTTCCTCTTAAAATTATAGTTAATCGGAAAATCTACTGTCCCGAATACTTTGGATTTTAGTACCTTGTCCAGCTGCGGATCTTTCCGTAATTTCTTTACACCGGAAACACCGTTTACCAGATTGTCTATGACCTGTCCTTTAGTATTACCAACCGGTGTTATGAGCGCTTCAGCAGTTATAACAACCCGTCTCTCCATAAGCCCCTCACAGAAGTGTTTGCTGTCCTATGTAATTATCCTGTCACTTTTACTTCATGTACGAAAATTAACCTGATCAGTTTTCAAGCTTCAAAGACTTAAATGATGATGCAACCCTGAAGATGGCCTCTTCAAGGGGAATACGCTCTGTCGCGGAGCCTGTTTGTATGCCATGGCCGTCAGTAAGGTTCAGGATTGCCTGTCCATCTTCAGGTGTTGACAGGGCAGCACCATGGGTTAAGAGAATGATATCCGGTTTAATCTTTCGTGCAACGTCGTAGGTTTCCTGGGTCCTTTTAGCTGTATCTTCGGCTGTATCAGGATGGTCGAATCCAATGGAGCCGCCTATTGTTGTGCCTGCATGAAAGATAAATACATCAGGGCCGCTCCCTTTTATGATCCTTTCAGTTTCATCTGTGTTGAACGCGTAACCAACAGTCACAAATCCCATCGCTTTTGCCGTTTTGAGAAGCTGTATTTCGTTGTCATAGGTTATTCCTGTATGCTCGAGCACATTTCTGAAATTTCCATCAATTAAACCGACAGTTGGAAAATTGTTCACACCAATTATTCCAATTCGTTTCAGGTCTTTTAGGAACAACGGTATATCCCTGGTCGGGTCGTTTGCGTTTACACCGGCCATTACAGGCATGTTTTTTACCACCGGCATTATTTCGCGGGCCGCGTATTCAATCATCAGTCCGTTTGCGTCCGAAACGGGCCACATTCCTGTCATTGAGCCGGCCCCGCCGTTCCTCAGTTTAACCGCATTGTATACCCCGGCCATATCGCATCCGGCCTTTTCAAGGAATTTTGCCACTATTCCAGACCCGCAGCTTGCCATGAAAAGCGTGTGCTTTGCCTTGATCTCACTCCGTAATCTATTTAAAACTTCTTCTCTTGTGAATCTTTTTGTCAATTTTACCCTCCCGTGTATTATTTAAAGCTTTATGCTGAGGGCTTCCGGTATTCAAGCTGTATCCGGTTAAGCCATGAGACATCTTTAAATTTTATTTACAGATTCTTTTTTACCATGCGGATCAGGTGTTCCGCTGTTTCAGCCGCGAAGGCCGGGCTGTTGATGTCGAGGTCCCGTATATAAATTGGAATGTCTTTCCTGAGCTCTGATCTGAGTGTTTCAACATAAACCTTATCCGCTTCAGGGTCGTAAAGGGGCCCTCCTTCCACTGAATAGGAGCAGAACCCTTTCATGGGGATGAACCATTCAATGGGGGCCCTGCCCGGATTGACCCTCTCTGCCTGGAGTTTTGCGAGCTTCTTCAGCTCATCGGCATTTGTCCTTACATTGGTGTACAGGGAACTGTGCCTGACCTGCTTCCGGCCCCTGAACTTTTCAGGTATTGTTTCCGGAGGTCCGTATGTATTACAGGTAACCGCGCCCGGGCAGATGACCTGGGGTATACCGAGGCCTGTGGCAATTGTCATGCGCTCCGGAGTCGCGGCAAGGTACCCGCCCAGCATCTCCTGAATGACCTCAATTGTCGCAAGGTCGAGCACGCCGTTGATCTGCCCCTCTTTCATCAGGGATTCCATCGCCCTTCCACCTGTACCAACCGCGTGGAAAACAATAGTCTCAAAACCGGCAGCCTCAATGATCTCCCTGGCCTTCATCGCGCCGGGAGTAGTGATGCCGACGGTTGTAATGGCAATCAGCGGGCGCTCTGTTTTTACCTGTTCGATTTTCATCTGCGCCATGCCACATACCGCGCCGGCCGCGCTGCCCAGTATCATTCTGGTCACCCTGTTTAAACCCATGATATCGGCTACAGAAAACATCATGGTAATGTCCTTGATGCCGACAAGATTGGAAGTGTTGCCTGAAGCCATTGTGGATACCATAACCTTTGGAAATCCGACCGGAAGCTCCTGCATGACTATTGCAGCGAGTGTGCTTCCCTGTGTTCCGCCGCAGGATATTATCCCGTGTATTTTCCCTTCAGCAATATGCTTTTTTAGGATAACGGCAGCACCTTTAGCCATAACAGGAGAAATCTTTTCCCTTGTGGGACCTTCTGAAATTAATTTATCAAAATCCCTCCCGGCAGCCTCTGCAACCTCCTCTCGTGTAATGTCAGGCAGTAAGGATGGCGGATTGATCACTCCAACATCGATTACAAGAGTTTTACATCCTGCTTTCTCAATGTGCCTCTTTATATACGAATATTCTTCTCCTTTTGTGTCCATGCATCCGAGAATTGCTATTTTTTTATCCATTTTTCCTCCCACAGACAGGAATCCTACCACCTGTCAAAACTTATTGAAAAGGTTGAAAAGGACCCGGTGTAATCTTCAGTTTTAACGTTCACTTCACTTACATAAGCGCCCCTGGGCCCTGTGCGGCACCATCTAACCACTTTTTCAATATTTTCTATTTCGCCTTCCAGCACCGTTTCCACACTTCCGTCATAATTATTTTTTACCCACCCTGTCACGCTGTTTGCATGGGCTACATCCTGCATAGTAGCGCGAAAAAATACTCCCTGTACACGTCCTTTAATAAATAAGTGCTTTCTTGATTTGGACATAGGGTTTACTATTTCCAGACAAGCTTTTTGTAATTTTTAAATACTTTTTCTTTATAGGGGTAGATATCATAGATAATCTCATGGGGTTCAAACCAGAGCTTTATTTCCCGTTCAGCGGATTCAATTGAATCACTCGTGTGCACGACGTTTTCGAATAATCCGCTTGTCAAGATCCGCCCGTATTGTCCGCGGATGGATTCCGGTTCCGCTTCTTCAGGATTTGTATTCCCGCAGATTTCCCGTATTTTTTCGATAGCGTTTTCGCCGTGGTAAACCAGTGCCATAACCTTGTGGCGCTTGTGCAGCTTTCCGGTAATATATTCGAGCAGTTTGGGATAGAAAGGCTTGTCCTTATGCATTTCGTAGTGTTTCTCGGCAAGCTCCTTTGTGACTTTCACCATTTTGGCGCCGATAATTTCAAGCCTCGTTTCGCTGAACCTTGTTAATATGTTGCCTGTTAAGGATTTTGAGAGGCCATCAGGTTTTATTAAAATAAAAGTTTTTGTATTCGGCATTAGTAAACTCACTTATGAAACAGGTAATAGTACATTCTTATTTGTCCGATTCCGCTTGAAGCAGAACAATAGTACATTCTTATCAAAATATTGTACTTTCGTCAAGTAAGGATTGTATCGAAAATCGAAATTTAAACGATGTATTTTACAGTATCGTCTCTATTTGACCAGTTTCATATATTTATTTTAATTCTCAATGATCGTAAAAATTAGTATTCTTAATATAAGGATTAATTGCAGCGTGCAGAATATATTTTTTAAAAAACTGATAAAAATCCAACTTACAAAACTGAAGCAGGAGGAATAAAAGTATGGCAAAAAAGAAGTTTAAAACAGAGGTGAATCAGCTCCTGCACATTATTGTGCACTCCCTTTATTCCCATTCTGAAATCTTTTTACGTGAGCTGATCTCGAATGCTTCAGATGCTCTGGATAAACTCAAATATCTGACACTTACTGATGATGATTTTAAAAATATTGAGTTTGATCCCTGCATTGATATATCTTTCGGTACAGACAGCGGGAAAATTATTACCCTTACCGATGAAGGCGGAAAGCAGAAAATCATAACCGTATCTGATAACGGAATCGGCATGAATACCAGGGAACTCGAAGAGAACCTGGGGACTATCGCCAGGTCCGGCACTCAGGATTTTTTAAAAGTTCTCACAGGAGATGCTAAAAAGGATTCTAACCTGATCGGACAGTTCGGGGTTGGATTTTACTCATCCTTTATGGTGGCTGAAAAGGTTGAGGTTATCAGCAGGAAAGCCGGGGAAGAAGACGCGTTCAAATGGATGAGTGACGGAAAGGGTAATTTTGAAATAATCGATGCGGACAGGGAACAAAATGGAACAACAGTCATCCTGTACCTTAATGAAAACGGGCAGGAATATTTCAACAGGTGGCGTCTTGAAGGTATTATAAAAAAATACTCAAATCACATCCCGTTCCCCATAAATCTTCACTTTGAAGAAAGTCGGTTTGAAGGTGAGGGCGCGGGCAGAAAGGAAATCAAGGAGCAGAAGGTCGAACAGGTGAATGCCGCATCCGCGCTCTGGAGACGCTCTAAATCAGAGCTTAAAGATGAAGATTACAACGAGTTCTACAAAACGCTCGGGCATGATATGGAGGACCCCTTACTGCACATTCACACCCGGGCTGAGGGTAAAATGGAGTATAACACCCTCTTTTATATTCCCAAAAAGGCGCCGATTGATCTATTCTGGACAGATTTCACTCCCGGGGTTAAGCTCTATATTAAACGTGTTTTTATCACAGACGGCGAAAAAGAGCTCCTGCCTCTATACCTTCGTTTTGTCCGCGGTGTTATCGATTCGGAAGACCTGCCTCTTAATATCAGCAGGGAAATACTCCAGAAGAACAGGATACTCACCAGTATTAAGAATGCGTCTGTAAAAAAAATATTAAGTGAGCTTCAAAATTTAAAAAAGGATAAAGAAAAGTATGACTCCTTCTACACCGAGTTCAGGAGACTGCTGAAAGAGGGGGTATACCAGGATTTCAGCAACAGGGATACTCTTCTGGAGCTAGTGCAGTTCAAATCGACAAAAATCGAAGGGTACACAGGTTTCGCTGAGTACAAAGACCGGATGAAACCTGAACAGAAAACAATATACTATATTACAGGTGAGAACGAACAGAATCTAAAAAATTCGCCGCTTTTAGAGGCGTATAAAGTAAAAGATATTGAGGTTCTCATAATGGATGATGATATCGACGAGATCGTTACTCCATCTATCGGGAAGTACAGGGATATAGAACTTATTTCGGTAAACAGAAGTGACGCTGCTGACGAACTGAAATCAGACGAGGATAAAGAAAGTGAGAAAAAGATCGAACCTCTGATAAAAAAGATAAAAAAAGTACTTGGCAACGATGTTAAAGATGTCAGGGCCAGCACCAGGTTGAGTGATTCTCCTTCCTGCATAGTTGCAGATGAAAAAGACCCCACAATCCAGATGCAGCATCTGCTCAGGTCGATGGGACAGAGTGACATTCCGGAAATAAAGCCTGTTCTTGAAATTAACCCGGGGCACGAAATTGTCCGGAAGCTTGTAAACACCGAAAATAGTGAGACCATTGAAGATGTCAGCAGGCTGCTCCTGGAACAGGCTCTGCTTCTGGAAGGAGCGGAGTTAAAGGACCCCTCATCTTTCGTCAAAAGGCTTAACAGGGTACTCACCAGGTCTTTGTAGAAAGCAGTTTTAATGTCTCGAGGTTTTTTAAATCACTTTCTAATAAAGGAATCACGTCCAGTTGGTGAGTTTGAGTCCCTCGATTCTTTTGAACAGCAGTGTTCCCTTTAAGGCTGAAAATTATTGTATCTGTATCAAGAAGAAACATTAAAACCCTTTCGTCAGTTTTTTTGAATTTTTCCTGACGTTTTTTATTTGTGCAATAATTTCTTCTGGTTTCCTGGAATCTTCCCATGAGCCGGAAAGTTCAAGCAAAACCTGTGCCGGTGTTTTTATTGTCAGAAGCTGTTTTTTGTTTGCCATATATGATTTTATCAGGAAGAGGACCTCTTGACTTATTGACCGGTTTTCTGAAAGCGCAAGATCTTTAATTTGTGCGTACAGTGAATCGTCAATTCCTTTTATTTGTAAATTTGCCATTTTTATCTCCGCATAATTATTTCATGAAATTTAAATACAAATGCATGAAAAAATCAAGAACATCTTTTAAAAGAGAGAGTCTTTTGTTAATCAGTTACTCTCAGGAAACCAGGGTAAACCCCTTCTTGGGCAGCTATCTCGGTTTCGAAGCGTACATGCCGCCTGGAGATATCGGGTGATCTACCATGTAAATCGAGGTGAAGTGCTTGTGATAATCGTTGCAGCAGGTATCAGAAAAGAAGGAGATTCAGGTGATATATATAACCTCGCAAAAAAGCTTTTTAGGAGTGGCTTATTGTGGTTTGAATAATGCAAAAACAGCCCATTCTTATTTTTCCTTCATGGTAAGGGCTATTCGTTTTCTTGGTATGTCCACGCTGAGAACAGTCACCATAACTCTCTGATGGACCTTTACTATATCCAGAGGGTTTTTTACAAAAGAATCGGACATCTGACTTATATGAACAAGACCGTCCTGGTGTACACCTATATCAACAAATGCGCCGAATGCTGTCACATTGGTCACGACCCCCGGCAGCCTCGCCCCGGGTTCCAGGTCTTCAAGAGTATTTACCCCCTCTGCGAAAGAGAAAGATTCAAACTTAGCCCTCGGGTCCCTGCCGGGCTTTGCCAGCTCTTTTAAAATATCTTTGAGTGTTGGAAGGCCGATGGATCCTGTTACATATTTTTTTATTTCTATTTCTTTACGCAAATGCTCCTTTTTAATTAAATCGATTATTTTACATCCGAGATCTCCCGACATCTTTTCAACAACGTGATAGCTTTCCGGGTGAACACCGGAAGCGTCAAGCAGATTGGGGGAGTTGCGGACCCTCAAAAAGCCTGCGCATTGCTCAAAAGTTTTAGCGCCCATTCCGGGTATTTTTAAAAGCTCCTCCCTTGAGCTGATCGCTCCTTTTTCCTCACGGAATTTGACAATACTTCCGGCAGTTTTTATGGATAACCCGGACACAAAACTTAAAAGCTCGGGGCTGGCCGTGTTTACCTCGCATCCGACAACATTCACACAGCTCACAACAACATCATCAAGGGATTTTTTCAATTCTTTCTGGTCTACATCATGCTGATACTGGCCTACACCTATGGATTTCGGGTCAATTTTAACAAGTTCCGCAAGCGGGTCCATGAGCCTTCTTCCTATTGACACTGCTCCTCTAACTGTGACATCGTAATCCGGAAACTCCAGGCGTGCAGTTTTTGAAGCAGAATATACAGACGCTCCGCTTTCGTTTACCATTACAATATCGGGATTATTGAGATCATCGGTGGATTCACAAAACTTTTTTGCCTCCCTGCCTCCCGTTCCATTTCCAACTGCTATTGCCTCTATTTTAAATTTTTCACACAGTTCTTTCAGCTTTTTTTTTGAATCGGAAAGTTTATTGTGAGGCTCCAGAGGATAAATTGTATCAGCAAAAAGCAATTTTCCCTGACTGTCCAGACACACTACTTTACAACCTGTCCTGAACCCCGGGTCGATTGCCAGGACATTTTTCTGACCCAGCGGCGCAGAAAGAAGCAGTTCTTTTAGATTGCCTGCGAAAACTTTTATAGCATCTGTGTCGGCTTTATTTTTTCCTGAAGCCCTGATTTCGTTTTCCATTGACGGAGACAGGAGCCTTTTGTAACAATCGATTAACGCGTTTTTTACATACACGCTGGATTCTGAATTATTTTTTATATACATCTTCTCTAAAATAAGAAACACTTTTTCCTGTTCGGGCAGTATGTGATGGCTCAAATATCCCTCTGCAGTTCCCCGCAGTACAGCCAGCAGCCTGTGAGACGGTATCTTTGATATTTTTTCATTCCAATCAAAATAGTCTTTATACTTTTCCCTCGGTTCTTCTTTGCCTTTTATAACTTTTGAGGATAGGAAAGCATTTTCTGTAAACAGTTGACGCATTTTCTTTCTTATTTCGGGATCTTCATTTATTATTTCCGCAATAATATCCTGAGCTCCTTTTAAAGCTTCCTCAGTTGTATTTACCTGTTTTTCAGTGCTTAAATACTTTTGGGCCTCTTTTTTTACATCTATATCTTCCTGGCTCAGGAGGGTCAGCGCTAATGGTTCGAGGCCCTTCTCTTTTGCGATTATAGCCCTTGTTTTTCTTTTTGGCTTAAATGGGAGATAAATATCCTCTAAAATAGAAAGGGAGTCCGCTTTGAGGATCTTTTTATTCAGGTCCGGTGTAAGTTTTCCCTGATCCTCAATGGATTTTAAAATTGCTTCTCTCCTTTTATACAGTTCGGCCAGAGATTTTAACCTGTCTCTTATTTTAATTATTTCAGTTTCGTCCAGGTCTCCGGTAGTTTCCTTTCGGTATCTGGCAATAAAAGGGACAGTTGCATCTTCGTTTAAAAGTTTCACTGTACCGGTTACCTGCTTTAATGAAATACCGATTTCACGCGCAATTGTTTTAATATAAATATCATTATCCAAACGCTTTCGTCCTTTTTACCAATGATAAAAGATATACGCAGGCTTATGTACGGGCCATTAAAATATAACCATAGTCCCGTAAATACTCAATAAAAGCTAATAAAAGGGCAGGGCATTTATACTGTTTTTGCCAGGCACTCATTTAATTTCAAATGCCTATAAATCTTTGACCATTTACTCCTGATTATGTAATTTGTTTTAAAGGAGATACATCAGTGAATACAGCCAAAAACAGTAAGCCTTCTCGTAAACATACTGCCCGGAACAGGTCCGCACGTTAATAATAGAGAGAAATCCTTAAAGTTACATCTCAAAAATCCGGAGAACATTCACCTGAATCTTTAAAAGAAGTATATTCATTTTAACAACAGTTCCGGCTGTGTAAATGCCGGCTATCCCGGATCAACTTAAAAAGTTTTTCTTTGACGGAAAAAGAAGGGAGATTTTAAATGGATCGAATTGTTTTAATCACAGGATCAACAGATGGAATCGGAAAACAGACTGCAATTGATTTAGCACAAAAAGGATACCATGTTTTAGTCCATGGGAAAAACCGTAAAAAAGGCATTGCCGTTGTAAGTGAAATTAAAAAGCTGACAAACAATAACAGTGTTGATTTGTTGATTGCTGACCTGTCCAGACAGAAAGAAATTAAAGGATTGTGTGACGAGGTCTTTAAAAGATACGATCACCTTGATGTTCTCATAAACAATGCTGGAATATATCAAACAGAGTACGAGTTATCTGAAGATAATATTGAGATGACTTTTGCCGTAAATCATCTCGCACCATTTTTACTAACCGGGTTGCTTTTAGATCTCCTGAAAACAAATCATAGTACACGGATCATAAATGTCAGTTCTATGATACACGCTAACTATATAGATTTTAAGGATCTTCAATATGAGAATAATTTTGATGGAGGGGGAGCATATTCGTTATCCAAATTGTGCAATATTTTATTTACATACAAACTGTCGGAGATTTTGAAGGCTGGAAATGTGACTGTGAACTGTCTTCATCCGGGTGTAATAAATACCAAGATGCTGAGGTTGTCTTTCGGCAATATCGGGGCTCCTGTTCAGGAAGGGTCAAAAACTTCAGTTTATTTAGCTGATTCAGTTCAGGTGGCAAACAAAACCGGAAAATATTTTGTTGACAAAAAAATGGCTGAATCGAAAAGTATTACTTATGATAAGGATGTACAAAATCGATTATGGGAAATTAGTGAGAAATTAACTGCAGGAATTGGTTAGAGGGCTAATGCTTCGAATACTTGATATTTTTTTAATGATATAAATAAAGATAAAAAGCATTTAAGCGGTGATTATATGAGCTCTGATATTAATGAAGTCTTTATACTTCCAGCAGAAGGTAATGTAGTATTAGATACTAAAATAGATTTTGTAATCCCATAACCCGGACAAGTCGCATTTTTGATTTATGGATATTTTCCGGAGATCACTTCGTCCTTTTTGGACGAGCGTAAGTCCTGTGCTTTTCAAGAGGTGCGAAATGTTGATCGAACCTCTCCGGCAGATATCCGGATGATTTATGATATCGTTAAATTCTTGTGTGTTAAGACATTCTTTGGAGTATTTCATTTATTCGGTGAAAATTCTTCTTTTTTAATGAATAACATTTTTTCTTTTAGTTCAGGTATTCTGTTTATTACCACCTTCCAAATCCGGCTTAAATCAACTCCGCCATAATGATGAATTAAAATATTCCGCATACCTATGATATCTTTCCATGGGATTTCTTTATATTTATTCTTTAATTTCTCTGGTATTTTTCCTGCTGCTTCGCCAATAATTTCTATTCTTCGAATAACAGAATCCTGCACTT
>DAOVJS010000122.1 GCA_030673105.1 Spirochaetota bacterium | reverse complement strand
CTATGAAAATTAACAGAAGGGATTTTCTTAAAAGAAGTGCCGGTATAGGTGCTGCCGCTGTTTTAAGCAAACCTGTGCTCAAAGCTTTTTCGTCTGAAAAAAGAGAAGTAATCGGCGGAGAAGAGCCTGGTGAATGGAAGCCCACCTCCTGCCAGGGCTGCACTACCTGGTGCCCTGTGGAGGTTTTTATTCAGGACGGACGCGCGGTAAAGGTGAGCGGAAATCGTTATTCCAAACAGAATGAAGGTTTTATCTGCCCGAAGGGCCACCTTTCTCTTCAGCAGCTCTACGACCCTGACAGGGTCAAGGTTCCAATGAGGAGAACAAACCCGGAAAAAGGAAAGGGTGTTGACCCGAAATTTATTCCCATTTCCTGGGACGAGGCACTCAACACCATTGCCGACAGGATGATGGAGCTGAGAAAAAACGGTGAGCCAGAAAAGTTCATGCTCATGCGCGGAAGATACTCCTACATGAGAGACACTCTTTATGACGTCTTTCCCAAAGTATTCGGCTCCCCTAACGGTATATCCCACAGCGCCATATGCGCCGAAGCCGAGAAATTCGGAAGCTTCTTCACGGCAGGTAACTGGGATTACAGGGATTACGATCTCAGCAACAGCAGGTATGTGCTTATCTGGGGATGCGACCCGCTAAGCAGCAACAGGATGATACCGGCTACAATCAAAAGGTTTGGTGACGTGCTTGATAGGGCCACAGTGGCAGTTGTTGATCCTAAACTGAGCACCTCAGCCGCGAAGGCCCATGAATGGCTGCCGGTAAAGCCGGGCGAGGACGGGGCTCTTGCAATTGCAATGGCGCATATTATCCTTACAAAAGGTTTATGGAGCAGGGAGTTTGCTGGAGATTTTAAGGGTGGAAAAAATTTATTCAGAGCAGGCAGGACTGTGGAAGAGTCCGCTTTTGAAGAAAAATATACACACGGCATTGTAAAGTGGTGGAATCTCGAGCTGAAAGAAATGACACCCGATCGGGCTGAAAAGATCACGCTTATACCGAAGGAACAGATAATCAGGGTTGCTGAAGGCCTTGGAAAGGCTGCTCCCAAAGCCATAGTCTGGCTCGGCCCGGGCGCGGCAATGCATGTGAGGGGAGGTTACACAGCCATGGCCGTACACGCGCTAAACGGCCTGATAGGGAGCATTGATCATGAGGGAGGTCCGCTTGCGACTGCTAAAATTCCGGTCAATAAAATCCCGAAATACGACAAATACAAGGATGAGCTGGCAAAGAAGCACTCCAAGATGCAGAAGATAGATCAGAGGGGGTATAAAGAGTTTCCCGCCTTGAATAAGGGAAAATCAGGAGGAGGTGTTGTTACCAATAATGTTGCCAATGCCATTTTGAATGAGAATCCCTATGAGATTAAAATGGCGATCGGATATATGAACAATTTCGTTTTTTCCTGTACAGGAGCGGATCGCTGGGAAAAGGCAATGGAAAAGATCCCCTTCTTTGTCCATATAACGACCAACGCTGCCGAAACAACTCAGTATGCTGATATTGTTCTGCCTTCAGCAATAACCATGTTTGAGAAATTAGGTTATGTAAAAACCAAGGCCAACAGGTACGCCACCGCCACTCTAATACAACCTGTTGTCAAACCCCTCTGGGACCTGAAGATGGATGAAACCGAGATCCCATGGTTACTTTCAGAAAAACTGAAAGAGAGGGGATTTTCAAACATTTACGATTTCTATAAAAATGAGTTTAAAGATCCTGAGACCGGACGCATGCCGAATAACGGCTTGGAATTTACAGAGAACTCCCTGAAGATACAGACAGCTCCCCTCTGGGATGGCAAGAAAGATGTGGGCGGTGACAGGATCAATGGATGGGAAGAGTTCAAAAAACGGGGTATGTGGAACTCCTCCCCCTACAAGTATAAGAAAAGATGGGGCGGTTTTAAGACCAAAACAAAAAAGTTCGAGTTTTACAGTGAAACGCTGAAGGAGGCTCTCAAAAAGCACGCGGACAAACATGACACGACCATTGACGATATTCTTCAAACCTGTAACTACGAGGCAAGAGGGGAAAAGGCATTTATTCCCCACTATGAGACTCCTTTCAGATACGGAAACTTGAGCGAGTACCCGCTCACCTTTATCGACTACAAATCAAAACTAAACAGGGAAGGCAGGAGCCAGAACTGTCCGTGGTATTATGAGTTTAAAAAGGTGGATGTCGGGGATGAAGCCTGGGCTGATGTGCTGCAGATCAACCCTGCTGACGCCGCAAAACTCGGCATCAGGAACGGGGATAATATAAAGGTTACCTCCGTTCAGGCCAGTATTGTTGTTAAAGCGAAGCTCTCAGAGGGTATCCAGCCGGGAACAGTCGCAAAGTGCTACGGTCAGGGCCACTGGGCGTACGGAAAAGTGGCTTCAGATTATAAGAATGCCCGGCCAAAGGGGGGCAACAACAACATACTGATGCCCGACGACTATGACCGCCTCAGCGGAAGCACCGTGAGAAACGGCGGTTTTACAGGGGTAAAGATTACGAGGATATAAAAAAAATCAAGATGAGGAGAAAATAATGCCGAAATATGGAATGGTCATAGATTTACAAAAATGTGTGGGGTGCGGTGCCTGCGGAATAGCGTGCAAGACCGAAAATAATACACGCAATAGAGCAGACGGGCAGACTTTCAACTGGGCGGATTATATCCTCGAGACAGAGGGCAGGTTCCCTGATGTTAAATATACCGTGAGACCGGTGCTCTGCAACCACTGCTCGAATCCCGCCTGTGTCACAGCATGTCCTGTAACTCCAAAGGCAATTTTTAAAAATGAAAACGGCATAACGATGCACAATAATGAACGGTGCATAGGGTGCCGCCAGTGCCAGGAAGCATGCCCATACAGCGCGTGGGATGTGGAAGATGAAAAGGCTGACTACAGTGTCATCAGCTTCAATGATTTCGAGAAAGAAACCCAGGAATTCTACACAGATACCACAGAGATTATTAAAGGCGGGACCGCGTCAGGAATCGAAATTTCCCGGAAGGCCGGGGCACTACCCCCGCATCGCACAAAATATCATCACCCCGGCTATAAGGATGTGAGACAAAAAGGTATCGTTGAAAAGTGCATATTCTGTGAGCACAGGGTGGAAAACTTCGAAGTGCCCTACTGTGTTGATGCCTGTCCGTCAGGCGCGAGAACCTTCGGCGATCTCGACGATGCCGGCAGCGAGGTAAGCAGGCTCCTTAGAAAATACAGGGCGAGAGTCCTGAAACCCGAAGCAGGAACAAGGCCGAATGTTTACTACATAAGAAATTTTAAGCCTGCACTCACAGCTTAGCAAGAGCTCATTCCTATGGACGTTCAAAAATTAATTCTACGCTCAAAAAGCAGGGGTGAGTGCTATAAATTTTTAGCTCTTTGCTTCCATCTTCCGCAGAAAAAATTATTTTTAAATGAAAACCTTCCGGCCAATCTTACCAGTGCATTGAAACATGTCTGCCCTGACGCGGCAGAGTATTCAACACAGATGGGAGAGGCCCTGTCACAATACAGCGATGAAGAATTATCTATAGAGTACGCAAAACTTTTTGTCGGGCCTTTTGAGCTTAAAGCCCCGCCCTATGGTTCGGTATATATAGATGACGGAAGAAGGGTGATGGGTGATTCTACTTTAAAAATATTAAAAACGTATCAGCAGTCCGGGCTTACTATCAAGGATGATTTCAAAGAACTTCCCGACCATATCACTGTAGAGCTCGAATTTATGTACTATCTAATCTTTAAAGAATTGGAATTCCTGGAAAAATCTCAATTCGAAAGCGCAAACGATATTATAAAAAGACAGGGAATATTTTTAAATGAGTTCCTGGGTCAGTGGATCCCGCCCTTCCGCGCTAAAATAATCGAGGACACAGGTAATGAATTCTACCGGCTGCTCGGGGATTGTGTTTTTTCCTTCGTTACTAATGATATGGAATATATTACAATACTTGTGGAGAAATATTTTCCACGATCATCCAGTGGAGCATGAATGCTAAACGATATAATCATCAACAGGTTAGTCTATACAAGCCACCTTATAGGAATCAATCAATCAAGATGCTTACGTATGCGTTTAAATATAAATACGTGTAACGGATGCCTTGATCAATGCCCTGCCGGAGCTATCAGGATAGATGAAAGAGGTGTGAATATTAACAGGGGCACGTGCTCCGAATGTATGCTCTGTGTATCTGTGTGTCCTTCCGGCAGTTTTGAAATAAATAAATTTGATTTTTACTCAGTAATCACACGGTTAAATGATATCGATTCACCGGTAATGGGGTGTAATCTAAATCCGTACTTAAATGCTCATGTAAAAACTCCCTGCCTGGGTTTTTTGTCTGAGGAACACTTTATCGTCCTCTCAACAGCAATTGAAAACCCGCTGCAGATTAACCTGACGGAGTGCTCTAATTGCAGGAATGGATTCATAGTCAGCTTCTTAAAAAAAAGGCTTGAAGATGTAGAAAAAAAAATCCCTGTTAAGTTTCATGAGAAAATACGGTTGGTAGAAGAAAAGGAGTGTTTGGACTATCATGACATTTCCCTGGGCCGCAGGGATTTATTTAAAATGATAAAGAATCTCACCCTTCAGGGAACGACAGGCCTCTTTCAAAATGCAGATGCGGGTGAAAATTTACAGCCCTATTCCGATAAGGCTTTACCCTTTAAAAAAGAGCTTTTAAACAAAACGTTCGATCTACTGAATGAAGAAACTAAAGAGGCGATTCTGGTAAATTATTACTATGACCTGAGTGTGGATAAAGACTGCAATCATTGTTTTGCCTGTGTGGGAATGTGCCCCACCGGGGCATTAAAAACCCGCGGCAAAGAGTCAAGACAGGGATTACTGTTTAACAGTTCTTTATGCAATGGATGCGGGCTCTGCGCTAATTTTTGTAAAATAAATGTGATACGTATCAAGCAAGGCCTTACAGGAAAAAACCCCTTTGTCTTCAACCACATATAGGGCTGTTCTTATTTGATTTGTTATTTCACCCTGATCCGGTCAGGATTGGGGGAAAGGACCGGGGGCATGAATTTATTAATCTTATTTCTGGTATTTTTAAAAATCGGTTTTTTTGCCATTGGAGGCGCCTATTCTTTTTTACCTCTTTTGGAAAAGGATATCGTAGTTAAATACCAATGGCTTACAAATGAAGAATTCCTTGATGTTCTGGGAATGGTAAAAATATTCCCCGGAGCAATTTCCGTCAAGTTCGCAACCTATACAGGATATAAAATTGCCGGAATTCCGGGACTGGTGATAACAAATCTCGGAAATTTCATAGGACCCGCGATTTTTATTTTCCTCGCTTCAAAACTGTACAGCCAGTTTAAGGATCTCGCTCCTGTTAAAGACGCATTTAATATGATCCAGCTCGCTGTATTTGCCATGCTCATTGCCCTGGCGTTTCAACTATTAAACTTTAATCAATTACGAAATATCAACAGTATTTTAATAATTGCAGGTTCTTTTCTATTATTTTATTTTACTAAATGTCATCCTGTTTTTATCATTCTTGGAGCAGGCGTCGCCGGTGTTTTTTTAGGGCGTTAGTCTGAGTTGCCGGCAGGCACCGCCATGCTTATTTACTGTGTGAATTCCTATTAAACACCTTCTCCAGTTTTTCCCCCGGCCCCTTCCCGTAAAGCATTAAGCGCACTTTCGAATTCTTCGGGAGTGTTCACATTATCGAGTTTAAATCCATCCTCAATAATGATTGTTTTGATTTGGACTCTTCCAAAGTCTTTCAGAGGCCAGCCATATCCCAATCCAAGATACTGGAAGAACCATTGCCTGATTTTTGGTTCATAAATTGTGCACAGCGACTGGGGAAATCCGCTAACAGGCTGGATATAGGCGGTTGCCATTTTCAGCGGGTCTCTTTCCTCAATCAATCTTGTTAAAATTCCCTGATCCACAAAGGGTAAATCGCATCCCAAAACAAGCCATGCAGCTTCAGGGTGAAGGAACATTGCGGTCAGGATTCCCCCGAGAGGTCCGAAGCCCAGAAACTGGTCATGAATCCGGGAGAGCCCCTTGAAATGATGGTCTGAGGCCTGCTCTTTCCTGCTGGAAATAAACACTTTCTGACATACCCTTGAAAGGAGTTTGTAACAATGTCTTGCCTGTTCGACGCCGTGATAGTTTAAAGTACTTTTTTCCCTTTTCATTCGAGAGCTTTTACCGCCGGCCAGTACCAGCCCGAAAAATGGAGTGTTTTCGATCCTCTCTTTTAGGTTTCCTAAAATTCTATTTTGAATTCCGGATATATCCTCCCGATGATAATAGGGATATCCAAAAACATCCTTTGAACCTCTCTCACCGGCACCTACAAACCCGAGTATATTCTTCCATCCGCTTTCCCGAAACTCCTTTAAAACCTTCTGTTCCCTGTCGATGAAAATAAATTTGGGCACTTTCGAATTCTTGTACCCCTCAATAAACAGCATATCAGAGTCAAGAAGAGAAATCTTTTGCCTGATCGGGTCCAGCGGTCTTGCGTGAATTTCCGCGAAATGAGAGGTATCATTTATAAGAAGCGATGACGCGCCGCTAAACATCGCATTGTATGTATCCTTTCCCTCCCGGTCTATCTGAAAACCATGCATATCATGTTTCACATAACCTATTTTGTACGTAGATGAAAGGTTTCTTATCAGGGTTGTAATAACTCTTGTCTTCCCTGAGCCTGAATAGCCGCAAAATGCGAACTCATAAGGATGAAACAGCCAGCCGGCAACTTTTTCTTTTTGACGTTCACCTTCCATGAAAACCCCTTTTCCCCCTCCCGATAAATATTAAAAGATACAATAATTTCATGGCCCTGAAATGTCAATTGAAACAAAGATTCAGGAGGCTTTATATTCATAAATTTAATTTTTTTATTGACAATAATTTCAAAAATAGTAAAATGATTGCACATAACTTCAGTCCATCAAATAATTTTATTATAAGGAGGATTGGTATGAGTAATAACCGGGAAAAAGGGGGCTATGGACTCACGTTTTTTAAACCGGGAACTCCAGCCCGTGTAAAAGCAAGGAGTACAATCATTTTCATTATTTTGTTTGTTATTATTTGCATT
>DAOVJS010000123.1 GCA_030673105.1 Spirochaetota bacterium | reverse complement strand
GAAATCACATGTAATTGTACTCACAACTCACGTCCGGCCTGATGGAGATGGCATCGCTTCAGAACTCGCCTTATATTTTATATTATCATCAATGGGAAAAGTTGTTTATATCGTCAATCAGGATAGAACTCCGGATATATACAGTTGGCTTCCTGATGCTGACAGGATTATTACTCTTGAAGAAAATGATTCTATCCAGCTCCCTGCCATTGATCTCACCGTACTTCTGGATTGCTCAAGCAGTAATAGAATAGGAAGGGTTTATGATCTGTTTAAAGACTCAAAAAAAATTATCAGTCTTGATCATCATGAAGATTCGGAATGCTTTAGAGATTACTGTTATATTGATCCCGGTGTTTCCAGTATTGGCGAACTCTTATATGCGTTAATACCTGATATAAAGTGTTACATAGATAAAAAGCTTGCCACATATATATATGTTTCAATTATGACAGATACCGGGTCCTTTGCTTATGCAAATACTACTAAAAAGGTTTTCCAGATTGTATCTCACCTCCTTGGTTATGGTGTTTCTCCTGATCATATATTTCAAATGGTTTATAATAATAAAAGTATTAATCACTTCAGGTTATTAGGAAAAGCCCTGGAATTATTAGAAACCGATGATACGGGGCAGATAGTCTATGTCTTGCTGCCGCTTTCAGTTTACAGGGAAACAGGCGCTGTCAAAGAAGATAATGAGGGAATACTTGAAGTAATACGAGGGTTTAAAAATGTGGAATTGATTATTATGTTAAGACAGCTGAAGTCAAAGAGATTAAAGGGGAGCCTGAGATCTTCAAATAAAATCAACTGCAATCATCTGTCAAAGATGTTTGGAGGCGGGGGCCATTTTAAGGCAAGCGGATTTACCATTGAAGGGGATGTGAATGAGATTGGGCGTTCGATAATTCAGAAAATTTGTGACGAGGTGAAGGAACTCGGGTGGATTTAGATGGTATTATTTTAATAGATAAAGATGAAGGGATTACCTCTTTTAATACTGTTCAAAAGGTTAAAAGTTGTCTTGGAGTGGGAAAGGCCGGGCATGCCGGGACTCTCGATAAAGCAGCATCAGGTTTACTTGTTGTATGTCTAAACAGGGCAACGGGTGTACAGAATCTTTTTATGAGCGCATTCAAGCGGTATATAGCTACATTGCTCCTTGGTATGGAAACAGATACACTGGACCGGTATGGAAAAACGGTAAAGACATCCAGGGTTTTTGAGTACAGCGATGGTGATGTCAATTCTGTATTAAAAAAGTTCCAGGGGAAGACAAAACAGGTACCTCCTTATTTTTCCGCGATCCATAAAGATGGTAAAAGATTGTATAAAAGGGCTCTTGAAGGAGAGAATATTACAATTGAGCCGCGTGAAATTGAAATTAAAGAAATAAGTCTGCTGGAAAACAGGAAGGATAAAATAACATTTGAAGTTCTTGCCTCAAAGGGAACTTATATAAGATCTCTGGGACGAGATATTGCGCATGAGCTGGACACGTGCGGCTATCTTATAAATTTGAGACGGAAAGAAAGCGGCTTTTTTTCTGTTGGAGACGCTTTTAAGTTAGATGAAATAAACAAGAAAACCTCCGTCATCCCTCTAAAAAAAGCATTGAATCATATCCCTCAAATTAATGTTACACCTGACATGGCTTCAATGATTTTCAATGGCGTTTCTTTAAATAGAATATTCCCTGAGGATAAATGGAATCCACTTGTATGTGGATATTATAGAGTGACCCTGGGCAGCAAACTCATAGCAATTATCGAGAAACGTGAATATCCCCGTTACTTTAGAGTGTTTAAGGATCCTGAAGGTGTACATAATCGAGTGTATTAAGAAGGTTGACCCGTTTTTTGGAAGAACAGGACTTACTATAGGAAATTTTGAAGGTTTCCACGAGGGACATATCGCGATTATTCAAACCCTGGTTAAAGAAACCCGTAAAAGAGGTCTGTTTTCCGCTGTTATCACTTTTAAACAGCATCCATTAAAAGTTCTGGGAAGCGGTGAACCTGAAAAATTGTGGGCACCCATGGATAAAATCAACAGTTTTAAAAAAGCAGGGATCGATCTGCTTGTTTATATTGATTTTTCAACAAAATTTTCAGGTACTATGCCCGTGGATTTCCTGGCCCATCTAAATGAAGTTATGAAGCCCAAGCTTTACTGTCTGGGGGGCAGTTTCAGATTTGGTAAAAATAACAGCGGTGATATGGAACTGCTAAAAAGAGTTTCTTCCCGGTTCAATTATAGGTTAATATCTGTGTGCGATGTCATGTGTCGTGGTGCTCCTGTTTCCAGTACTAGAATTCGAAGTGCTGTGAAGTCGGGTAATTTTGGGCTGGTGGAAGAGCTTCTTGGAAGAAGATATTCTGTATATCTTGCGGCTGACCCCTGCAATTCAACCTCTATGTTACCGTTTGTTACCAATTGCGCGGTTCCCTGTGATGGATCCTTTTCAGGTGAGCTGGAATATCTCAGAACAAAAGAAAATAGAAAGCAGAGGTTGATTGTGTCACATCACCGATTTCAATCAGAGCAAAAAGGCGAGTTCAAAAATGGCGGGCTCTATAAATTTTATTTTTTTAAATAAGAGCGGGAAAGTCATAAATAAAAATGGTTTTGATATTTAAGATATATTAAGTATATTAGAGACTGATTATCAATTTTAAAGGAGTTTTCAATGGCATTAACCAGGGAAAGAAAAAAGGAAGTGATCGGTGGTTTTAAAAAACATGAGTCTGATACCGGCTCTCCGGAAGTGCAGATAGCTCTCCTCACTGAAAGAATATCCACTCTAACTGAACACTTCAAAGTCCATAAAAAGGATCACCATTCAAGAAGAGGCCTATTAAAGCTGGTTGGACAGAGAAGGAGACAGCTTGATTATTTAAAGAGCAAGGACATAGAAGGGTACAGGGAAATATTAACCAAATTAGGAATAAGAAAATAGGAAAAAAAATGGAAGAAAACGTACAGCTAAAAATTGGTAACGGTACTCTTGTTTTTGAAACAGGAAAAATCGCGAGACAGGCAAATGGAAGCGTTCTGGTAAAATATGAGGGTTCAGCTGTTCTGGCTACAGCCTGTATTTCAAAGGCTGAAGCAAAGGGACTTGATTACCTGCCGCTGACAATTAACTACAGGGAAAAGTACTATGCGGCCGGTAAAATTCCCGGAGGTTTTATTAAAAGAGAAGGCAGGCCGAAAGATAAAGAGATCCTGGTTTCCAGATTAATAGACAGGCCATTACGCCCACTTTTCCCCAAAAATTATAGAAATGAAATTCAGGTACTTGCTACAACGATTTCTACTGACCAGATTAATCCTCCTGATATACTGGCGATAAATGGCGCCTCACTCTCTCTCGGGATATCTGATATTCCTTTACAGAAGCTTGTCGGTGCGGTCCGGGTGGGAATAATAGGGGACGAATATATTATTAATCCTACTTTCAATCAGATGGAGGAAGGAAAGCTCAACCTCATTGTTGCCGGTACGGAAGATGCCATTGTCATGGTTGAGGGCGGGGCGCGTGAAGTTTCTGAAGAGGAACTCCTGGAGGGGATTGTAATTGCTGAAAGGTATATAAAAGAAATAATCGAAGTTCAAAAAGAATTAGTAGAAAGGGTGGGAAAACCAAAGAAAGTGGTTGCTAAGGAATCCTGCCCCGAAGGTCTTGCAGAATCCGTGAGGGATGCCGCGTTAAACTTATATAAGGAGGCCTGTTTTATTCCCTTGAAACTCGAGAGGCAGGAAGCCCTTGAAGCAACGAGCGAAAAGGTGCTTGTAAAAATAGAAGAACAGTACGGTGAAGAAGTTTTGCCCTATGTATATGAAATTTTAGAAGATCTTGAAGCGGAGATTATCAGGAAATCTATACTTGAGGAAGGGAAGAGGGCTGATGGAAGAGGGTTGGGGGATATTCGAAAGATAAGCATTGAATTGGACCTCTTTCCCAGAACACATGGATCTGCCCTGTTTACAAGAGGCGAGACTCAAAGTATAGCAATAACAAGCCTGGGAACAGTAAGTGACGAGCAGAGGTTCGATGATATAGAGGGAGAAGGGACAAAGAGTTTTATGCTGCACTATAACTTCCCGCCCTTTTCTGTTGGAGAAGTAGGTTTTACAGGGGGGCCTGGCAGGCGGGAAATTGGACATGGAAATCTTGCTGAACGTGCAATTGCACCCATGATGCCGGCAAAAGATGTTTTTCCCTATACTGTACGCCTGGTTTCCGAAATTACTGAGTCCAATGGCTCATCTTCTATGGCATCCGTGTGCTCCGGGACACTCTCCCTGTTAAGTGCCGGTGTTCCTTTAAAAGAATCAGTTGCTGGAATTGCGATGGGCCTGGTATATGAAAAAGGTAAGTATGCGATTCTAACAGATATTCTGGGATTGGAAGATCATCTGGGAGATATGGACTTTAAAGTCGCTGGAACCAGAAATGGAATAACTGCCTTTCAGATGGATATTAAGATAAGCGGCATTTCAAAAGAAATAATGACGGAAGCTCTGGAACAGGCCCGTAAAGGACGGCTCGATATCCTTGGCCAGATGACTCAGGTGATTGAAGAACCTGTGGAGAGCCTCTCAACATACGCGCCTAAAATTTTGACCCTGAAAGTAATGCCGGATAAAATCGGGACCATTATTGGGCCGGGCGGTAAGACCATACGTTCAATAATCGAAAAAACCGGTGCGAATGTTAATGTTGAGGATGATGGAACCGTAACGATCTCCAGCAAGAGCAATGAAGAAGCGCAGAGAGCATGTGATATGATCAAAAAATTGACAGAAGATGTTGAAGTCGGAAAGATATATGATGGCCGTGTAAAGAAGATAACTGATTTTGGCGCCTTTATTGAAGTTCTCCCGGGGAAAGAGGGCCTGTGCCACATTTCTCAGCTGGATTTTAAAAGGGTAAACAAGGTCACCGATGTTTTAAAAGTCGGTGACTCGGTTAAGGTTAAGGTAAGAGAGATCGATTCACTGGGACGGATCAATCTCAGCAGGAAAGATGCTTTTCCGAGGGAAGAAAGACATAGATAGGTTTTATATGTCATTGATGGTCTGAATAAAAGAAGGGAAGCAGCAACATTGTCCGGCAAAAATTTTCCACTATTTTCTGAAATTATTCCAGAAAGTGATATAATATACATTGACATTTGTCAACATCAAAAATAAGGGGAGGGCCCTTTAAGGAAAAACTTACAAATACTTAAATTTTTAAAAACGATAGGGGGCAGGTGAGATGTTGATCGATGAGAAAGAGTTAACAGACAAATTGGGTACTATGCTGGAACGCCTAACCGTGTTTCAGGACGAAGATTGTATAAAAGGGGAAGTGCTGATATTTGTTGGGGTAGAGCGTAAGGGCGGCAGAAAAGGTATTAGATGTTTTCCGGGGACCAGCAGTAGTGCGGATTTCAAAGGCCGGGTGTGTGAAGCAGCCATGGAAATTTTAATAAATGATGAAGAAGTAAAACAGCTGTGGGATAGACAGGATCAGGCTCATGAATCCGAATCTATAGATATTGAACTTATTGACGATGAATGCCGCGCCAGGACCTCTCTTTAAAGCAGCATTTACTGAATAAATTTATTTTTCGACTTGAATTCACAAAAACACCTTTCAAATTCCATCCTTTGGAGCCATATCTACATTTGGATTTATCCATCAAAACGAATAACGAGGCAAGAAATAAACACTTCAGCATGTGTTATTCTTTAAATTGTTTTAGTTAATTAACCGATTGTAATATTGAAGTATGGTTTTATTAATAAAAATCAGTTAAAAACCATATTTTCCCGGGGCTTATATATTTTACAAGACTGATTGAAGGTTAATTTGATAGTATTTTATGAGGAATAAAATGCGATACGTTAGTTTGTTGCTGTTTTTTTTACTGGTTCTTTTATCATGTCAAACAACTTCAATTATAGAAACAACTCAGGAGAGCAGCCCGGAGGAAGTACAAATCCAAACAGTACCGGTCGAAGGACCCGAAAGTATAATTTCAAAAAAGGAGCTTGAAACAATGGCTCCGGAGAAAGTGCATGAAGCGGTTGTTCCAGATATTCCAGAAAAGGATAGAGTAACAAAATACATGGAACTCCTGACCCTGGAACAAAAAATCGGCCAGCGATTTATCATTAATATCAAGGGAAGTAAATTAACGGATCAAATAATCAGTTATATACAGGATGAATACGCAGGTGGAATAATACTCTACTCCTGGAATGTGAAGAACCTGAAGCAGGTAAAAAGATTGACCCGTGAGATTCAGCAGAAAGCCCTTGAAAACAACCCGCCTGTTAACCTTTTTATCTGCGTGGATCAGGAAGGAGGAAGGGTGAATGCCCTCAGTTTGAAAGAAATAATTCACTTTCCTCCTCCCTATTACTGGGCCCAGTATAATGACCCGGTGTTCGTGGAGGCTGCTGCGTACATCATCAACCGGGAGATCTCCGAGCTTGGCTTTAATATGAACTTTGCACCTGTGCTGGATTTATACGGGAAGCCGGACAGTACTATTATTGGAGACAGGTCCATGGGCAGTGATCCTGATAGGGTGGCTGAGTTTGGGATTTTTTATCTTAATGGTGCCCGGAAGGCTGGAATTATTCCTGTTATCAAGCATTTTCCCGGTCATGGAGGCTCTACGGTTGATTCTCATCGATCACTTCCGGTGATCGAGATGGAGGAGGCGGGGCTCAGGGAGCGTGACTTCAAGCCTTTCAGGGAAGTAATCGAGAGTGGAGTTGACGCTGTTATGACGGCGCATGTTATTTTTAATAAAATTGATCCTGAGTATCCGGTTACCCTTTCTGAGCGGATTCTAAGGGGGATTCTGAGGGATCAGTATGGCTTTCAGGGTGTGGTTATCTCTGATGGTCTGTCCATGGGGGCGCTGTTCAATCATTTTGAGCTGGATGAGACCCTGAGGCTACTGTTCAAAGCAGGGGTTGACCTGATTTTGGCCCACAGCAAATATGATCTGGCGGATCTTAAAAGCAGGGTTTACCGGCTCTATGAGCAGGGGGAGATAACAGAGCAGGAAATCAATGAAGGAGTTGAACGCGT
>DAOVJS010000145.1 GCA_030673105.1 Spirochaetota bacterium | reverse complement strand
GGCACACAGGTTTCTCCCTGAGAGCTTACAGCCAGTGCTTTAACAGGATCATGCAGAATTTCCATGTTGACTTTGCGGATGATTTCACGGACTGATTCCCATATCCGGTCAGGATCAAGTCCGCCGTACTGCCAGTATATGCCATTTTCATTGAAGAGGTTCCTTTCTATTCATTATTGCTTTTCATGCATCCTGTAATTGAATTTTTTCAATACACTATAAATATCTTTATACTTCTCATATTTTTCTCTATATAATTCAGACTTCTTTTTATCAGGTTCAAAAGTTTCCTTAATCTTAACCAGGTTTCTGACTGCATCTTCAAGAGAGGAAAAAGAGCCCTGGGCCAGGCCCGCAAGCAGGGCTGCTCCAAAAGCCGCGGACTCGGAAATTGCCGGCAAGCACACAGGCTTTTCAAAAACATCCGCTTTCATCTGCATCCACTTTTTACTTTTTGCTCCGCCCCCGATGGCATGTAATTTATCTATTGAAATGCCGGCCTTTTCCATGCACTCTATATTTAATTTCATTTCGTAATTGATACTGTCTATCGCTGCACGGGCAATTTCCGGCTTTCTTACGTCAAGCGTGAGCCCCAGAATAGCACCGCGAGACCTGGAATCTAATGCCGGAGTTCCTGAACCCACAAAATGGGGCAGAAAATAGATATCGCGTATATCTTTCCCCATATTCTCAAAAATAACTTCGTACACATCGCGCCCCTCTTCTAAGGCCCGATCAATTTCTTCTTTACAGAAAGTGTCCCTATACCACCTCAGTAATAACCCTCCGGTAAGATTAAATCCGATGGAGCAGTAGTAGTCTTTAAAAACATGGGGATAACAGGAAAAATTGGATCTCAGCATACTGCCGGATAATACCGGCCGTTCCACCACCGGGCAAAGCACATCCGAAGTGCCAGTGGCATTCATGGCATTACCTGAAGCGATAATACCGGCCCCCAGCGCACCGCAGGGCTGATCATGACCTCCGGTTGCGACAATGACTTTTTCTGAAAAGCCGAGATCAGATGCGATCTTTTTATCGATAGTTTCGACAGCAGTTCCTGAGGGGTGTACATCGGCAAACTTGTCCGGATCAATGTCCGCAAGTCCGATAATTTCTTCCGACCACCTGCGGGCTGTTATATCAAACGCCATTGTCCGCGCAGCCAACGAGTGATCAATGGCAGGTAGACCGGTTAGTCTGTAAATGATGTAGTCTTCGCAGAGAAGAAATTTCCAGGCTTTGTTGTATACATCGGGGCTGTGTTTTTTAAACCACATGAGCTTATTCAGGGAATACATCGGGTGAAGAGGCATGCCGGTAATCGAAAAAATCTTTTTCGCGCCGGTACGTTCCGCCCACCACTCTTCCTGCTCTATTGTTCGATTGTCGAATGTGACTACAAAGTTATAAAGAGCGCGGCCTTTTCCATCAATCGGCACACAGGTTTCTCCCTGAGAGCTTACAGCCAGTGCTTTAACAGGATCATGCAGAATTTCCATGTTGACTTTGCGGATGATTTCACGGACTGATTCCCATATCCGGTCAGGATCAAGCTCGGCAGATCCCACAAAGGGATGAAGCAGCGGGTATTCCTTATACGCCTTTGATATTTCTTTTCCTTCAATATTAAAAGCAACAGCCTTGCACCCGGTTGTCCCGATGTCCAGACCAAGAAGGCTCACACTTCTACCTCTTTCTTACACCCGGTCGTTCCGATATCTAAACCAATAGGACTCATATTTTTACCGTCTTTTACTCTACATACGCGATATTTTCATTACACCGCAATCCAGCCTGTAAACCTGCATCTATTATTGCAGCAATACCTCCGGGCTCATAACTTCATGCCATGAAGGTCACTTTTCTTCCAGCAGAGCTTTAGAGCCTTTAATACCGAAATAGTCAACGATAAGATACTCCATGGCATTTGATACCGCTTCCTGCGCCTTTTCTACATCATTCACCTTTCTCAAGGTTTTTTCATAGGCATGTCTGATATCGGTCCCGATATTTATCTTTGTCAGGCCGTTATTAATGGCCTGCAGAAGATACTCTCTCTTTATTCCTGAACCGCCGTGCAATACAAGAGGTATATTTGTGACATTTTTTAACTTTTTAAGATGGTCAATGTTCAGTCTGGCAGCTACTTTTTTTTCATCTTTCGCTGCGCCTGTAATTGCTCCATGGATATTTCCTACAGCAACTGACAGCCAGTCTACTCCGGTCTGCCGGACAAATTTTTCCGCATCCTCCGGCCTTGTAAACCCTTTTCCTGACTTAAACAGTTCTTCGTACGGCGGAAGCGGACCGCTCTCATGCCCCAGAACCGCGCCAAGCTCAGCTTCCACAGGAATATCCTTTTTAAGGGCCATTTCCACAACCTCTCCTGTAATCCTGATATTATCCTCGAGAGATAACCGTGAGCCGTCTACCATTACAGAATCGTACCCAAGTTCAAGCGCCTCATTCAGAAGAGCTATGTAATCAACCTCAAGCCCGTCCTCATCTATAACCGGAACATGGTCCTGGTGGATCGAAACATACTCCGGGTCCGCATATTTTTTATACTCATGAAAAATCGCTGTAAAACTCTTTATCCCGAACTTTTCAATGTCCGGACGTGATATTTCAAGCATTCCAAAGGTACCCAGCCTCTTTAACGTGTCGCATATCGGCTTTGTCATTTCCGGATAGGCTGTATTGAATGCGGGTATCAGCACGCCTCTTTCATAAGCCCTTCTCATGTAGTCTCTTACTTTTACGCCCATAATCTACTCCTCTTTCATATATAATATATTTTTGAAATACTAAATTCTAATACCCAAAATAAATCTTCCTCTCTTTTAAATCTTTTTTTCTAAGCTCTTCAATTTTTTCTTCTGATAAATCCAATTCGCCGATACGGGAGAAAAAATGAAAGCCTTCTTTTGCATCATCAAATCTTGGTTTACCCTCCGGTGTAAGGTACCCTATACCGCAGACATCCGACATGAGCTGATGGCCGCATAAAAAATCAGCTGATTTTCTTAAGTATTTATGAAGATCAGGATCTTTTCCTATCTCTCCTGTAAGAGGAAGCAGCTTTTTTGTGTTATGCTCGGTGCCTATAAAAACAGGGATACTATAATAGGATGCTGTTTTGACAATTTCTTTTGCCCGCTTTAACTCAGTCCTGAATTCAAACAGGTCGAAGGCATAGATTCCATAACTTTTAACCGTTTTAACGAGAGCATCAAAATCCTCTTCCTCTTCTGTAATGGGATTTCCCATTAAACCGTAGGAAGGTATTGCTCCGTATTTTCTGTGTATGTCAATAAGATTCCGGATCGATGTAAACGCTTTACTGTCCTCCTCCACATAACAGGGCATTCCGGTTTTAATTAGCTTCGCTCTTACAAGTGTCTGCAGCTCCGATGAATCCGTTAGTGTATTTTCATCTATTCCACAATCCAGCAGCTTTTCGTAAATATCGAACTGTATATCTTTGTTTTTATACAGACTGTTGATTTTTTCACAGAAGGCCTGAACAACATGCCTTTCTGTGGTGTTGCCCCTGGGAGTTAAAGACCTTACATCGGAATAACTGAAATTCAGCGAATAGCCTTTATCTTCCGCGTATCTGTTCAGCTTTTCCGCTATTCTTTTATTTCTCTTTCTTATTGATTCTCTCATAGTCAGCAGGACTGACTGCTCCCTGCTTCCATTCTCCAAATCACAGGAGACTCCCTTTCCAATGATATATATCCTGCCGGGGTTATCGGGGTCGTTGAACCTCCTCTTATTTTTATGTTTTTCCTTATCCATGGCAATAGCTTCAATGCTGAATGTTGCTTTTAGCCTCATGATTTTACAGGCTGAGCGGAATTCAGCATATCCGTCAACGGTGTAATGGTCATTAATTCCGAAATACTCAATATTCTGGTTTGAAGCATGCCATACAGCTTCAGCGGGGCTCCTGAATGCTGAAAAAGATTCATTTGTGTGTACATGAAGATTAATCCAGCCGTTTTCTGTTCTATTTATTCCTTTCATTTTAAACTTTGAGAGCGTTTCCAATCTTTTTTTTAATTGACCGTCAAATAACCCTTCAGGAACCGCAATTTTTTCCATTATCATTCAACCCCGAAAAAATAAGGTAATATAAATAGATATTATTCAAGCTTTCTCAAAAAACACCTTATAAGCGCGGTACGCATAGTAGAGGTCAGCTTTTGAAATGAGTTCATAAGGTGAGTGCATGCCTATTACAGGCACCCCGCAATCAACAACAGATGCGTTATAGGACGCGAGATATTTCGCGATTGTGCCCCCTCCCCCTTCATCGATCTTACCCATTCCGCCGTACTGCCAGTATATGCCATTTTCATTGAAGAGGTTCCTTATTTTTCCCATCAGCTCCGCATCCGCGTCGTTCGCGGAATATTTACCGCCTGAACCTGTGTATTTCGTAATCACTACTCCATGGGATAATATGGCAGCATTTTTCTCATCGTGAACACTTTTGTACATCGGGTTTATACCAGCGTTAACATCGGCGGAGATACAGACAGATCTTTGCATCGTTTGCCTCAGGGCATTACCCGGGCAGGAGCCTCTTATTTTTTCAATAATAGTACCAACAAGGTTAAAAACAAAAAGAGATTTAGCGCCTGTAGGTCCTTCTGAACCTATTTCTTCTTTATCAACAATAAGTGTAACGGCTGTTTTTTCAATTGTACTGATATCAAAAATTGAAGTAACCGCGGCAAAGGTGCTTACCCTGTCATCGTGTCCGTATCCGCCGATAAGCGATCTGTCTATCCCTACATCTCTCGGCTTAAAAGCAGGGACAACCTCTAGCTCAGCAGATATAAAATCTTCTTCACAAATCCCGTACTCATTATTTAATTTTTCAAGAACTGCAAGCTTCACCTTTTCTTTTACCTTATCATCCTTAACAGGGATATTTCCAAAAACAAGGTTCAGGGTTTCCCCGGCGATAAATTCATTCACCTTCTTTTCGGATTGTACTTTTTTCGAGAGGTGGGGCAGAAGGTCAGGAATAACAAATACAGGATCATTTTCATCCAGACCGATCTGTATTTCAACACTTTTATTATCTTTTGTTACAACAATACCGGTAATGGCAAGAGGAATATTGAGCCACTGGTATTTCTTGATGCCTCCATAATAATGGGTTTTCAAAAGCGCTATCTCCACCTCCTCAGCAAGCGGAACCTGTTTCAGGTCAAGCCTTGGAGCGTCAGCATGCGCTACGATAAAATTAACCCCGTCCTCGATAGGGTTTTTCCCTATCTTTATGAGAGCAATGTTTTTTTTCCTGTTCAGGGCATATAAATTGTCACCCGGCTTAATTTCCTGAGAATCATCAAGGTTTCTGTACCCTCTTTTCTCCGCCTTTTCCAGTATCCACTTTACGATTAGTCTTTCACTTTTCGCCCTTCCCAGGAAATCTTTGTACTCTTCCCCATAATCGAAAAACTTTTTTACAGCCGTTTCCCCCTCCTCTTTCCATATATTTTTTGATGAGTAGCTCAGCCGCTCTTCAAGTTTCTGATAATCGGATTTTTTTTCTTCCCGGTCCATTTATATACTCCATTAAAATAATCAGCTTTAAGGCAACCCATAGCGCTGCCTCTGGCCTCAAACAAAGACAGTATCATTTTCGCCTAACATGCTTTACCTATCTGACAAAATTTAATTATATAATATGTTTCTAAAAAGTAATAGGCAAGTAAACTGTTAATCATTATGATAACTTATTTTTTGCCTATAGGTTTTACATAAATATGTGTCTTTATAAAAAGTTATTTACTTTTTATAATATTCAGCCTATATTCTTATACAGGGGGCGTTCCGGTTTCGACTATGATGAATGGAGCCAGGGTTGCATGCCGAGGAGCTCAGGCCTCGTAAAAAAGAGCACCAATTTTAAATGCTGATAATGAAGCTTTACCAGTAGCAGCGTAAACCGTCTGCTGCCGTCTTTCTCTTTCTTCCTCTGGGGAAGGGAAAAGACGTCGACTACAGGGGGAGCTGTAATACCTTTTCCTGAGGGGTTTTATGGTTTAATTTTTCAGGATAGGTTTTCAATGCGTGCCTGAATGCTAAAGAAAACCGAAACCACAATTTCAGGATAAGCCTGTAGATGTCCTGGTGACCACATGATAGGACGCGGGTTCGATACCCGCCGCCTCCAATAAAAATATAGACAACCTATCTATGTTCATGTAAGCTGTATAGGCTACATGTAGAAGTAGT
>DAOVJS010000118.1 GCA_030673105.1 Spirochaetota bacterium | reverse complement strand
TTGTCTCACAACCTCATATTAGGCTGTCCCATACATACAGATTATAAATTTGATGCTATATATTACACAGTACATTGTGTTTAAAGAGCCATTTTATATGTTAAGGGACAGCCTGAATTGGCAGCAGTAGATTCTATTTATAAAAATTACATGGATTTATATGAATGGCACTAAAAAGCCGCGAGAGAAAATTAGGGATTTATTTTTTCCTGCCATCCGGTATTATTATTATAGGAATAATAGTTTATCCTCTGCTTTTTGCCCTGGTTACAAGCTTTACAACATACGGATTTCTAAATCCTTTTTTTAATCAATTTATATGGTTTGATAATTACCGGGCAATTTTTCAAGATATCTATTTCTGGAATTCATTATATGTTATTTTTAAATTTGTCATTGTTGTTGTTATTCTGGAATTTCTCCTCGGACTTGGAATTGCCTTTCTCCTTAACCGAAAAATAAAAGCTAAGGGTCTTTTCTACACTATACTGACAATTCCGATGGTGATGGCACCGGTTTCTGTCGCGCTTATATGGCGTGTTTTTCTGCATCCCGAGTTAGGTATAGTAAATTATTTTCTATCCTTTATTAAAATTCCTCCTGTTAACTGGCTCGGTTCTGAAAAAGTGGCTTTCTGGACAGTGATTATGGTAGATATCTGGCACCAGATTTCTTTCATGATCCTTATATTGCTTGCAGGTCTGGTATCTTTACCATCTGATCCTTATGAGGCAGCTGAAATTGATGGAGCTAATACACTTCAGCGTTTTTTTTACATTACCCTTCCTCTGATGAAGCCGGTTATTGTTGTAGCACTGCTTTTAAGAACAATTTTTGGTTTTCGTACTTTTGATCTTGTATACATACTTACGCGGGGGGGTCCTGGTGTTTCCACTGATGTTATTAGTTATTTTATATACCGCCGTACATTCATGGGTCTTAACCTGGCTGAATCTTCGGCTGCATCTTATATACTGCTTATTATTACTATGGTAGTTGTCGTTTTTCTATACCGCACTATGAGACTGCAGAGGGAGGTTGAATAAAATAGTGATATTAAAAACCGGTTCCATGAGAAGAAGAAAAATTATTTCAGATATCGCAACCTATATAATCCTCTCTCTTTTTTCTCTTATAATTCTTTTACCAATATTGTGGGTGGTCAGATTATCTTTCACAACCAAATTCATTGCTTATAAGATACCTCCTGAATGGTTTTTTAAACCAATTCTGGATAATTACAGGTCTCTATTTGTTGATTATGGTTTTGGGCGATATTTTTTTAACAGCCTTGCGGTTGCCGTCGGATCTACTGCTATCGCCATTCCCATTGCATTTCTTGCGGCGTATTCTTTTAACCGGTTTAATACCGGAGGCCGCAGCCTCCAATTCGGGATACTTGGCCTGCAAATGCTACCACCTATTGTATTGAGCCTGCCAATATTTGTTCTGATGAAAACATTAAATCTTTTAAATACAAGGACGGCCTTAATAGTATCATATCTGTCATTCAATCTGCCCTTTGTCATCTGGATGTTGATGGGTTTTCTTGAAGGTATTCCTGCAGAATTAGAAGAAGCGGCTATGATTGATGGGGCGACCAGATTTCAAGCAGTAATTCGGGTAGTGTTTCCCCTGGCAACACCCGGAGTTATGGCATCGGGTATTTTGAGTTTCATTTTATGCTGGAATGAGTTTTTGTTTGCGCTTATGTTAACCGCAGAAAAGACCAGTACGATTCCAATTGCCCTTGCAGCAATGCAAACAGAAAGGGGAGTAATGCTCGGAACACTTTCAGCTGCAATGTGTTTTGCAATTCTTCCAATGCTGGTTTTATCAATCGCCATACAGAAATACATGGTGAGGGGTCTGACATTCGGGGCATTAAAATAGTATTCAAGATTTCAAAAGAAAGGAGGTGAAGGAATTTTTATTTTTTGTTATTAAAGTTTTTTAAAATCTTTATTAAACAGGAGGTTGGACAGTGAATAAGTTATACCGTTTATTGTTATTGGTGTTGGTAGCTACTTTTGTATTTACTGGTTTGGCTCAGGCTGAGACCATACATATCCTTATGGAGGGTGTTCCTGATACTTTTATTATTCAGGATCTTCTTCCGGAGTTTGAGAGAGAGTCGGGGATAAAGGTTGATTTTGAGATTGTAAATTACGCCCAGATGCACGCAAAGCTTCTTCCTCAGCTTATGAGTAAAAAAGGAGCCTATGATGCGATTGTAGTTGATAACTACTGGGCCGGCGAGTTTCCTGCAGGAGGATGGTTGGAACCGCTGGATGCTCTTGCAAGAAAAACAAAATCTGTAGAGCTTGATAAATATGTGCCGTCGATGCTGGAGATGGTCGGCTATTATCAGGAAACGCTTTACATGATCCCATTTTATAACTACACCATGTTACTGTTCTATCGGGAAGACATGATGGAAGATCCTCAGTTGCAGAAAGATTTCCGGAAAAAGTATGGAAGGAATATGAAGGTTCCGAATAATTTGAAAGACTACGTTAATCTGTGCTCCTTTATGACGATGGACAGTGGTAAATATGGAACCATATACGGCGCGTCGATGATGGGATTAAAACCCGATCCTATCTGTATGGAGTGGTCGAATTATCTGTTCAGTATCGGTGGTGATTATTACGATAAAAACTGGAAATCAACGATTAACAACAGCGAAGGAATTCAGTCTGCTACTCTCTATGTCAAGAATATGACGGAGAACGCACCTCCGGGGGCTCCGGGTTACGGGTTTGATGAAGCTATCCAGCTTTTTTTGCAGGGTAAAGCCTTTTCAATTGTAACTTTCTGGATGTTTTATATTGACATGCAGGATCCGGCTGGATCCCAGGTCGCTGGGAATGTTGGCCTTTCACCCATGCCTGGAGGAGCAAACCTTAATGGCGGATGGGGATGGGCAATACCTAAGAGCTCTCCAAATAAAGAAGCTGCCTGGAAGTTTATTTCGTGGGTGGAATCCTTTCCGATTGCAAAGAAGCGGGCGCTTGCGGGAGGAGCTCCGACAAGAAGTGATGTCTTTATCGATCCGGATGTGGTGGCTAAATATCCGCATTATCCGCAGGTATTTAATATTCTTAAAACAGCCAAACCGGTGCCGGAGTTTACTTACTCCACTCAAATGATAGAAGTTGTAGGCCGTGAGCTCTCGTTGATGATCGGGGGCAAGAGTGTTCCAAAAGCGCTGAATACCGCGGCTAAAGAGTTAGATAAACTCGCAAAGAAAGCGCGTTTACAGTAATTTTTTTAATGAATTCAATGTACCCCGTTTACATCTGGGGTACATTCATTATTTTGGTAAATATTCCTGTTGATAATTTAAGAGCTTTGCTTGAGATTTTTCATAAATGGCAGGATTATCAAATGTATTAAGAGAGGGGATTATATGCGTTTTAAAGAGAAGACTGTAATAATCACAGGCGGCGATAAGGGGATAGGAAGGGCCGTGGCAGCAGCATTCGCAGAGGAAGGGGCAAATACTATTATAGGGTACCATAAGGATAAAAGCGCGGCAGATGAGACTGTTAAACTGGTAGAAAAGGCAGGCGGAAAATGTGAAGCGGTAAAGGTGGACGTGAGATCAAGAAAAGACTGCGAAAATTTAGTTGAGACCGCGGTTAAAAGTTTTAAACGGCTGGATATAGCTGTAAACAATGCCGGTGTATCGACAATGAGCTGGGCCGTTGATTTGACAGAAGAGGAGTGGGATTTTAACATGGATGTCAATGCGAAGGGAGTATTTTTATGCTGCCAGACCCAGGTGAAGCAGTTGATCAAACAGGGGAACGGCGGGAAGATCGTGAATATCGCGTCAATCGCCGCAAAAAGGCAGGCCATGCTGCTTTCTCATTACGCGGCTTCCAAGTTTGCCGTGCTCGGTTTTTCAAAATCGCTGGCTTTAGAGGTGGCACCGCATAATATCAATGTTAATTGTGTATGTCCCGGGCTGGTTAAAACAGCAATGCAGGAGAGGGAGATCGGCTGGGAGGCTAAACTGAGAGGACTGACTGAAGAAGAGGTTATCAATGAATATAACAGCCACATTCCTCTCGGGAGGTTGGAGGAGCCGGAAGACGTTGCAAAAGTTGTACTATTTTTGGCCTCTGATGAGGCCGGGTACATGACAGGCCAGGCAATAAACATTGCCGGGGGTATGGAAATGGCAGTGTGAGATACTGCTACAGATGTCCCTTTGATAAAGAATACCCGGGATGCGGGATGTACTGCTGTATGAAAAAGGAGGATATTATCATAACAGGATGCAGTTAATACCTCCGTTAAACATTGGAAAGGCTGAAATTGACAGAGTTATAATCATATTCGATAAGCTTTTTGAAGAGGCTGAAAAAAAGTTTAAGATTACTTAATTTCACAGGCAGACAATGTCAGCTCAGCATTTGAATGGCAGAGGGTGCGTGACAAACTCAATTATAGGGAGGAATAGATGAATAATGAGAAAATAATCAATCAGATGAATGAGTACATTGATTCTGAAAAGGAGAACATTTTATCAACACTTAAGACTTATATAAACTACCGTTCAATAAATACAGAACAGCTTTCAGAAGGTGAAGAAACCGAGATGGTGGAATGTCAAAAATGGCTTCAGGGTGAGCTCGAGAAGATGAACTATTTTGATAAGGTTGATTATTACGAGCTGGAAGCGGGGAGGCCGAATGTTGCCGGCGTCAGGAAAGGGGAGGGAAAAGGACGTTCCCTTATGTTTAATACCCATTCCGATGTTGTAACGGTAAGTGAAGAGCAGAAAAAAGAGTGGACGGTTCTTTCCCCTTTTGACGGCGGAGTCGAGGATGGAATGGTATGGGGCAGGGGCGCGACTGATATGAAAAGCGGAGGCACCTCAATGCTGTACGCGGCAAAGGCGGTCAACGCCCTAAGTTTAAAGTTAAAGGGCGATCTTCTTCTAACCTATGTTGATGGAGAAGAATCCGGCAGGGCTGAAATAGGGATCTGGTCCTTATTGGACAGGGGATATGCTGCGGATTTCGGTATCATGTGTGAGCCCACAAACCTGAGAATTTATAATAAATCGAAGGGGGAAATTTATTTCGACATCAAGATCAAGGGAGTATCAACCCATATCTGCAACAGATATAAGACCATCTGGCCCCAGCGAACAAAGGAAGAACAGATAGGAGTAAACGCGATCGACAAGATGGTGAAATTGATAAATGCCTTTAATGAGCTGGAGAGGTCCTGGGGACTGGATTATTATGATCCGAATCTTGATCCGGGCGCGACGACCCTTACCATATCACAGATCAAAGGAGGGGAGAGCTTTTCCTCGCAGGCAGGTGAATGCAGGATGATGATCGCCTCAATGATATCTCCGCAGACAACGGTTGATAACATTAAGAAACAGATCATCGACACAATAGAATATGTTGCGAAACACGATCACTGGCTCAAGGATCATATGCCCGAATACCGGCTTCCCTTTCCGCCCAAGGTGCCGTTAAATGTGCCTGAGGATGATGCAACAATTCAAACGATGGCTGCTTCTTACGAACAGGTGATGGGAGTTTCACCGGAGATTAAACCATCTCCCTTTGTCGGAGACTGTAATTATATGTTTGAAAAGGGCATAAAGGGAATATACTGGGGGCCGGGTGATCTGAGCATGGGAATTCATGGGACTAACGAGCACGTTCCTGTCGATCAGGTAATAAACGCGGCCAAAATGTACGCGGCGGCGATTGTTAACTGGTGTGGAATCGCTGAATAGGTCCACTATATACCAGGATAGTTGTCGTGTTCAGGTGATCTCTCCGGGGGTTTCACCGGTGTTATTTTTTACGTTACTAAATAGCAGCTTGTCAATATTTCAATCTATGAGATAAAAAATTATTTCGATAAAATCAACATCATCCCCTGTTATTTTCTCACTCCTGAAGAATGGCCACTTGTCTTTGCCATTCGTCATATTAAATTTTATATGGTAAAGAAAATGAAAAATAAATGGTTATTTTTTATCATATTACTGGTACTTGTCGTGAGCATGAGTAGTTGTGTATATACCCTCCGCTACACGATATCATCATCACAGAACAATGTTTTTACGGTACCTGTTGGAGAAAGGACCTTCGCAGTTGAAAACAAAATTCGTGCAGGTAAAGGCAAAGCGTCAATAGAATCAGATCTATTGGAGATAGTTACCAGGAGTCTATCTGGTTTGGGGTGGAAGCAGGTAGACAAAAGAGAAGCCATCTATATTTTCAATGTTGACTTTGAAACGGACAAGAATAATAGTGATATACAGTTCGGATTTGGTTCATTTTTTGGAGGGAGAAACGGTTTTTTCTTTTCCAGTAGTATCTTAATAGGGGAGAGTGACTTTTCCAGGCAGTATATAAGTATAACCGCCCGTTCTCATTTTAAAGAAGAAAGCTATTCCTGGGTTGCGGAAACCACCACAGGGCGGGTAAATCAAAAAATAACCACACTCGCGAGGCATATAATCCCCACCGCTCTATCTCATTTTCCTGAGGAAGGCTACTGGGAGGTTAAGGAGAAAGTCCGACTCCACGAGAAAACAAAAGAGCGGTAAGTGGTGTATTTACTTCATGCCAGTATGAGAAATGATATTTTTACAGGCTATTATTCCTTTGAATTTCGGTGTGAAGGAACCTTCAATTGCATAGATATTTATGGTATTTGTTATTAAATGCGCCCTTAATGATGAATGTTAGTATAATGAGGAAGGAAAATTTACTTTCCTGTGCACGTTTTTCTCGTTCAGAGTTCCAGACCCAACTTGACATTCTTCAAGCTGTCTCTTGTTATAAGAACATTACGGAATCTGTTGTTGTTCCTTTTGAGTTGAAATTGAGGAGAAAGATTATTATTAAGCAGAATAATAAACAGAGAATCTGATGCTTTTTAATATCTGCTCTCGTGGAAAAATATCGAGATGGTTGAAGGAAAGTTTACTGCTTATTTCATCGGCAAGGGTGGAAAAGAGGCTGAGCAGGAGCTCTACGGTCTGGCGGTAGACGCCTGTAATAGATATTTCAGGAAGGTTTTCCGGAGAGATCACAAACCGGAAGACGCGCTATTCTGGACCGTTCCGGGTTTTCCGGGAGATAAGAGAAGACCATTAACGAACTACCAAACACTATGGCTAAGGATTATGAAGATTCGAGCTGCAGAAAAAGAGACCGGTATAATAAAACGGGATATAGTTTTTTATCCGCACCTGTTTCGAAGATCTTATGCAACCGGATTGTATAAGTCCGGGATGAAAATTAAGGCTATCCAGGAAAGGACACGGCATGCAAGTATAGAAACACTGGTGAAGCATTATGTTTATGATGATGAGCCGGCAACGCCTTACCTGGATAAGATGTTTGCATAAAAGCCCTGCATGGTGCTT
>DAOVJS010000094.1 GCA_030673105.1 Spirochaetota bacterium | reverse complement strand
CGGAGTGTGCTTTAAAGAAAGGCCCCAGATTACTCCCCTCGACTGTGAGTCCGTCCAGGGATTTCTATTACCCTGCCAGTAATTAAGCAGAATAAGCCCCTCTGAGCCGGGTTTAATTTTTTCCGCCAGGCTGTTCAGATAACCATAGATGGAAAGTCCTTTCTTTTTCGCCTCATGCTCATATTCTCTACAGATGAACTGGTCCTTAAACCATTTGAGAACCGACCCTGTCGATATCTGGGCTCCCTCAATAACGTACAGGCCGGGCATAACGCAATCAGGAAAAGCGCCGAATATGCCCTTTTTAGAAAACCCTTTCTCGGTATGACCAAGCATGAGGTGGGATGAACCTGTTATATAGGCAAGCCTTCCGGGCTTAACAGCTCCCAGACCGAGAATGCCCATATACGCGTCAGCTCCACCCTGTACCACCAGGGTGTCTCCCGACAGGCCCGTGTCCGCAGCAACCTCAGGTTTTATTTTTCCAATGGGCTTTCCCAGCTCCAGTATGTTTTCCGGAAACTTCTGTAATACATCTCCAAGGCCTATCTTTTCATAAAACAGGGCGGGCCAGCCGCCCATTCTCGGTTCGTAATACCAGCGCACAGTTGTATTATTAATGCTTCCGACATACTCTCCTGTTAACTGGTAGTTTATCCAATCCTGAAACTCGCATATATATCTGGCCGCTTTATACAGATCCGGTTCATTTTCTTTGATCCAGAGGGCCTTACAGGGCATCCATTCCGCGGAAACGCTTCCATTTCCGTTGTACTTCAAAGGCTCCATTCCCGATTCCGATATTTTATCTGCCTGCCGGAAAGCTCTCACGTCCATCCAGATAATTGCATTTCTTAAAGGTTTAAAATCCTTATCCAGCGCAAGCACTGTACAGGACGTTGTATCAACGGCCATGGAAACAATTGATTCAACACTGACACCTGAATTGTCTGTAATATTTCTCACCACATAAAGAAACGAGTCCCACCATTCTGAAGGTTTTTGTTCTGCCCAGCCCGGTTCCGGAAAGTAAGTTTTATATGCCCTGGCAGCAGTATATACTATTTTCCCGGCATCATCAAAAAGAGCTCCTCTTACAGATTCAGTTCCAAAATCAACGGCAAGAAAATATACATCTTCACTTTTCATATGCTGCAATTCCCTGTTATGGATTCTGGCCGGTACTTTAGAAGACAAATAGTACTGAACGTTATCAATTTAGAATTGTTTGAAGTGGACAGCATCCGCCGGAACATCGAGAAGCTGTTTCAGCTGTTCATCCAGTCTCATCAGTGTCAGGGTCACCCCTGCCATCTCAAGTGATGTGAAATAATTATCAACATACGCGCGGTATACATTTATACCTTTTTCCGCTAATAGCATAGAGACCTTTCTGTAAACAATATACAGCTCAAGTAATGGAGTAGACCCCAGGCCTGACATGAGCAAACAAACATCATTCCCTTTTTCAAAGGGAAGGTCAGGGAGTATTATATCCAGCATCATTCCAGCGACTTCATCGGCGGTTTTGATCTCCATTTTTTTTATCCCGGGCTCTCCATGGTGCCCGATACCGACCTCCATCTCATTTTCACCGAGTGTAAAGTTTGGTTTGCCAACAGCGGGAATAATACAGGGTGATAACCCCACTCCCATACTCCTTGTATTGTCAATTGCCCTCTGAGCCGCCCCGATAACTTCATCAAGACTCCCCCCCTTTTCTGCCATGGCGCTGCCTATTTTCCACATGAGTATCTCACCTGCCACACCTCTCCTCTTATCCTCATCACCTTTCGGTGCTGAAGGCACGTCATCATTAGCGATTACCTGCTTTACCGTGATTCCATCGTCTTCAGCCATCTCAACCGCCATATCAACATTCATCACGTCCCCCGCATAATTACCATATAAACAGGCAACACCCTTACCGCCGTCCGCTGCTTTGAATGAGTGGTAAAAAGCAATGGCGGGAGGAGATGTAAAGATCTCACCGGCCGCAACAGCATCCACCATCCCCTTTCCAACATAACCAATAAAAGCGGGTTTATGTCCCGAGCCGCCGCCTGTCACGATACCTACCTTGCCGTTAACAGGAGCATCTTTCCGGACCACAACACGTGCCTCAGAAAGCGCCCTTACCTTATCTTTATGCGCGTCAACATATCCTTCAACCATTTCATCAACAACCAGATTTGGATCATTGATAAACTTTTTCATATACATTACCTCCTGAACAAGAATGTCGGCTGGTTTTCTCAAATATAATATTTTTTAAGCGTATAAAGAATGTTTTACTTACAATGCGGCATCTTTCCTACAGATATTTCTTTAACGGCTCGAAGAGAGCTTTTAGAATTATGTGACAGGACGCGGCCCCCGCGTCAATGGTTCCTCTTGAGCGCTCGCCAAGCCTGCTTGACCTTCCCTTCTTCGCGACAAGCTCTTTTGTGTTCTCCATTCCCGTTTTTGCGCCATCTATCATTTGATCGATCGCATCCCGGACAGCTTTTCCATCTTTAAGAGCGTCTTCATATGCTTTTTTAGCCGGCTCAAGGGCATCCACCAGTGTCTTGTCCCCCGCCTCGGCTCCTCCTCTTTTCTTGACTCCCTCAAGGGCACCTTCGAGCATATTCAATATATCATTTCCTTCAATTATATCCTTTCCCCTGACAGCCTTTCCCATTCTCATAAAAAAGGTGCCGTAAATAGGCCCCATGGCTCCCCCTATGTTTGATAGAAGTGTCATCCCTGCCATGTTCAGTACCTCCGAAAGACTGCCGGAAGACTCCCCGATTTTGTCCTTCATCATTCCAAAGCCTTTTGCCATATTTACTCCGTGATCTCCGTCTCCTATCGCTCCATCAATCTCACTGAGCCAGCTTTTGTTTTTTTCAATTGCAGAAATTATTTCTTCAATAACCTCTTTTGCATCTATTTTCTCCTCCATAACCGGACGCTCCTATTATGGTTTTATCTATATATTATTATTTTATGTAAAATTGGGTATAAAAGCCCGGAAATGTGGAAAAATCATCAAGCAGGGAAAAGGGCATCCCTGATCACACTCTGGGAGTTTCCCGCGTCCAGACTTTCCATTGCCTTAATTAATTTATCCCTGTCCAGACAGTCCAGTATCTTTTCAAGACTCCTGAGGTTTTTAATACACAGATCCGCTGCGGTTCTTCCATCCATTCTGAATGGAAAAATATCAAGCCCGATCCAGCCGTCGTATTTCATAACTTCAAGATAATACATAAACTCAAGCGATTCCTGGGGGTGTACGCTGACAGCTATAAGATCATCGTCCCAGTCGCCATAAGCGTCGTTCATGTGAACATTAAACATCTTTTTATGTGTACTTAACAACACTACTGATTCAGCCGGTTTCTCCTTTGCCATGAGCGAATGACCAAAATCAATTGTTACTCCTACATTCTCCCCGCACTCCCTTGCGAGGTAAAGCGACTTGCCGACAGCCCCGATAGTCATGTATTTTCTCGGCTCCTTCAGTTTGTATTCAAGGCATATATTAATATCCTTATTATAATTAGCTATCTCGATTATACTATCCTTCAAAGTTGTCCAGTGCTTTACATAGTCGACCTGAAAAGAGTAATCAAACCCGTCACTTCCAAGCCACAGACAAACCGCAGGACATTCCGTTTTGACCGCAAGGTCAACTGTTTTTTTACAGATATCTATGGCGTCCTGTCTGATCTTTTTATCCGTGTGAGTTATAGATCCCAGCTTATATTTTCTGTCTCCAAAGGTGTTGGCAAGTATGCTGGTCTGTTTAAGGTTGTTGTCATTTAACCACCCCATAAAATCTGATAGATTGATACTATCAAGCTGGTGTGACATAGTTTCAATACCATCGATTCCATCAATGCTGCCCGCGATTTCAATCAGCTCTTTCAGCGGTAAGGCTTTTTCCGTATAGCCTTTTGGTACATACCTGTCGGCAGCCCCTCCAAGAGCCCACAAACCAACAGCGTATTTGAACTTTCCCATGTTATTCCTCCTGTATGTTAGTTGCTTAATAGAAATAGTACATTGATATAATAGAATTGAGGTTGTCTCACAACCTCGTATTAGGCTGTCCCATAAGACATATTTTACATATAATGCTTTATATTGCAAAGGATTTTATATACAAATATAGTCATTTTATATGTTAAGGGACAGCCTGAATGATTATCCTTCAACCTGTACAGACCTCTGAACAACAATATTAAATATTAGAGCCACTAAAAGAATAATCCCCCGGACAAGGTCTCTTATATAAATTGAAATATTCATAAGATTAAGACCGATTCCGAGACATGTCCATATTAACACACCGATTACTGTATTCAATATACTGCCTTCTCCGCCTGTTAAAGATGTTCCCCCGAGGACAACTGCCGCGATTCCATCTATAAGCCTCGCGTTTAAGGAGTTATCATAAGCCACACCCAGCCTGCCGATTCCCACCATTCCTCCAAAACCGGAAGTAACTCCGGCAATGATAAATACGACTGTAACCACCATCCTGGTGTTTACACCTGAAACTTTTGCCGCCTCCCGGTTTCCCCCTGTCATGTAAACATAGCGGCCAAAGCGTGTGTATTTTAGCACAAAATGCGTGCCCCCCATTATTACAATGGCGCAGATGACTACCCACGGCACAAATCCTAAATTTTTATTTCCAAGAATCGCAAAAAGAGTAGGAACCGTGAATATTGGTATTGCTTTACTTGCGTAGTGCGCGACACCATAGGAGAGCTGAAACATCGCAAGAGTCGCCATAAAAGAAGGCACCCCTATATAGGCGGTCACATACCCATTTACCAATCCAACCACTACAGCGGCAAACACACACACAGGAATCACAAAACCGACTCCAATCTCACGGTCTGCCAAAAGAGCCATTATTATCCCGATCAATGAAGCCACATTGGCAAAAGAAAGATCAATCTCGCCAAGCAGAAGTACCAGAGTGATACCGGTGGCCAATATTGCAAGTAAAGATGCCTGTTCAAGTATGTTCTCTAAATTTCTCAATGTAAGAAAAGAATCGGTAACAACCCCGAAAAATAAAGCAAGAATCACAAGAGTTAAAAAAGGGGCAAGGATGCGCGTTCGTGGTTTTACCCATGCTCCTATTTGCTGAATAAATGTTTTATTAATTTTTTGATTATTCATTTCAGGCTATCTCCAGTATTTTTAGCTTTGAGGTCTTTGTATCTTTCAGTTCAGAAACCACCCGCCCTCTGGAAAAAATCATGACTCTGTCGCTTAAATCAAGAATTGTCTCAGGTTCCATGGATATTACGATACAGGAAAGCCCCTGGTTTTTTAGGGTTTTAATTGCCTCAACAATTTCTGCTTTTGCGCCAACATCAACTCCACGAGTTGGTTCCTGAAAGATAATCACCTTTGGAATGATAGTAAGCCATTTTGCAATCGCGACCTTCTGCTGGTTGCCGCCGCTGAGTGAGTTTAAAACGGCTTCGGGTCCGGATGTCTTAATCGAGTATTTTTCTATTTGGCGGTTGGTAATGTCTTTTTCCTTTTTTGGTTTTATTATCCAGTTCATTTTCGGTCCCAGAACATCTGCGAGAAAAGGAAGAGTTATATTCTTAAACAGTTCGAACTTATGAAAAAGCGATCTTTTTCTATCTTCCGAAATGTAGGCGACACCTAAATTTTTCTTTTTATAGGGGCGCTCCTTCCGCAATAATTTACCTTCCAGCAAAATCATTCCGCTGTCATAACCTTTAAGGCCGAATATGGCCTTTCCAACGTTCTCCTGGCCCGCGCCGAGAGGGCCGTACAACCCAAGAATCTCACCTTTTTTAAGATCAAAGGTCACATCTTCAAAACTACCTGTTTTAGTGAGGTCTTTCACTTCCATAATAACGTCAGAATCCGGAGACTTAAGCTCCACGATCTCATCGGCCTCTCTGACAAGATGCCCCTTTGTCACGCCTATCATGCTGTTTATCACTTCATGTTTACTTAATTGCACATTCCGGAGGGTAGCCACTCCCTTTCCATCCTTCAGTATTGTGATAGAGTCTGAAATGGTCATTACATCCTCAATAAAATGCGATATAAATATAATAGTATGCCCCCTCTTCTTTAGAGTACGGACAAGTTTAAAAAGCTGTCCGGTTTCAGCATGGGAAAGGGAAGACGTCGGCTCATCCATAATGATTATCTGCGCCCCAGAGAATATGACTTTTGCTATTTCTATCATTTGACGGATGCTGAAAGAGAGGAAACTAAGGGGAAGGTTGACATCGACATCGATGCCCAGGCTTTTCAGATGTTCTCTGGCAAGTTTTTGCATATATCTCCATTTTATTACACCGGCCCGGTTTACAGGCTGTATACCTAAAAAGTTATTTTCTGCAACTGTAAGACATTCAATAACTGACAGCTCCTGGTAAATCATACCAATTCCGCAGCCCAATGAATCTGATGTTCCTCCAAATCTTACCTGTTTTCCCCTGATATACATATCGCCTGAATAATCAGTATGAACCCCTGATAGAATCTTCATCAGTGTACTTTTTCCGGCCCCATTTTCGCCGATAAGCCCCCTGACCTCGCCCTCGCCTACTTCGAAACTAACCCTATCGAGCGCTCTAACCCCTCCAAAAGTCTTGGTTATATTCACCATTTTTATAGCAGCAACATTTTTTTCGCTCTGTTCAGACAATCTTCATCCTCCGGTTAAAAAAATGTAATAAAGTCAACTTTCAATCAGTTTGGCGCGAGATATAAACATTAATAACCGGGCGCGGAAATGCAGGCCCGGTTATTAACTTTTGATTTCCTACTACCTTAAATCAGATAGTGTTCATTACACCATATATAGCTATCCACTTCTTCAGGTTTAGAATCCACAGTGACCACAGGTCCGTCACATCGGATAAAACTGGGGATCTGGCCCTTTGGAACTTTATTAACTAAATGGTACCATGCTGCCCAGAACGCGTAACCGTGCACCCTGCATGCGGGATTAAACACAGTGCCCTGAATATGACCCTTCTTGAGCTCGCGCAGGGCAGGAGCCATCGCGTCTACTCCGCAGAGAACGGTTTCCTTTTCTCTTCCGACTGCCTGAAGAGCCGCGTACGCGCCAAGAGCCATGTCATCGTTATGGAAGAAACCCGCGTCTATCCTTCTATATTTAACTAAAAGATCGTCCCATACCTGGCGTGTCTTATCAACGCTCCATTCTCCCGGGGTTTCATCAATCACCTTGATGTCCCGGTATTTTGATACAGTCTGCCTGAATCCCTTCGCCCTTCCCTGGGCACCTGTGTGAGTGAGCTGCCCCTGGGTATGTACCACATTTCCCTTATAGCCAATCTTCTTACAGAGAAATTCAGTCACTGCCGAACCCATGTATATATTGTCCGGTTCTGTAAAGGTGAGGATATCGATAGTTGAAAGATCTGGAACCAGGAGTGTATCAATATCTACCACAACTACACCTTTGCTGATCAGCTCCCTGGTAGGTTCCTCAAAAGCGCCGATCGCTGACGGATGTATGAATACAACATCATAATCTTGTGCTTTTGAGGCCAGAAGATCGATCTGTGACCTCTGCACACCGGCATCCGCCCCCGCATCTAATATTTCAAAATCAAACCCGGTAAGTCCGCCGAGATGCTGAAATGTCTCCGCCCCTTTGGTTACCCAGAATACAGCCATGATAATTGCTGAATAGGCAGCCCTGAATCTATCGGTGACTTTTTCCTCCTCCTTCTTCTTCTTCTGCGCAAAAGCGGGAAAACCGAGCAAGCTGAAACCTGCGGTTGCAAAACCCATTGTTTTAAGGAAATGCCTTCTGTCCACTTTTTTCGCCATCATGTCGGCAAATCCATCAAAACCTTTCCTGTCAACGATTTCATTAATTTCCTGAAAATCGCTGTTATGCTTGAAGCTCTCACTGGCATTCTTTAAAACGCTGTTTTGCTCAATCTTCTCCCGAGATTCTTCATCTTTTTCAAACATAATTTAACCCCCTTAAAAGATTTTTTTATAAATTTTACCTGATGAATTATTTTTATTATAGCAAATATAGTGCCAAAAAAATCCCGGGAAAAATCTGTAAAAGGGGGCCTTTTACCGCCTAAAATGGGAAAAGAATTACACAGTTAAGCAACAATTACACACTCGTGTAATTTTACAGCCGGTTGCTGACCGGCAGCAAGGCCGGCTAACCATAAGGCAGGAAGATGCGAAATGTGGAACCGAGCTGCGGCGTGCTGTCAACTGTAATGTGCCCCTCATACTGCGATACAATATCCCGGCATATCGACAATCCCAGTCCTCCCATTTCCCTGTTATTTTTAGTTGTATAAAATGGATTAAAGATGTTCCTTATGTCTTTCTTCTTTATCCCGACCCCGTTATCTTTAAACTCGATCATAATAAAGGCTTTCTGCTCAATATTTTGTAGATTAGAAGAAATACGCAGCAGCCCCCCATACGGCATGGATTCAACAGCATTTAATACCATATTTACAACCACCTGCTTTAAAAGATCGGGGTCAACACTCACGAAAATGTCCTTTTGATAATTTAACTCAAGCTTGACGCGATTCTGATCAATTGTTGGTTTCATTAAATTTATTACGTCATTAAAAAGTGAATCCAGTTTTATCTTTTTTGAAGTCTCTTTCTGTAAGGCTGCCATATTTATTAATTTTTCAATTATATGTTTTATTCTCCTTACTTCTTTTTCAACATTTTCCGTGTTATTCTTTATTTGCTCTATCGAATTTTCAGTTTTAATCAGTTTGAGATAATTCAATATGATGCTCAAAGGGTTCTTTATTTCATGAGCAATCCAGCCGGTAATTTTATCCATAGATGATATGCCGTCAAATTTATTCTTTTTGTCCTCCTGATCTTCTCT
>DAOVJS010000010.1 GCA_030673105.1 Spirochaetota bacterium | reverse complement strand
CGCCTTTTCGCTCAAGACTGTATAGAGGCAGGTGGGTTTTATCTTCTTTTACGCCGTCATACGGATGAATGTGTTCGACCTTTCTGGTACCGGTCCATACTGGATAGCTGCCCATAATCTTGAGGAAGTTTGTCTGTTCTTTGAGCTCTTCAAGTACCTCCTGGACCGTTTTATCTTTTATATGTCCTTCAAAATCAAGGTAGAAGTATGATCTCCACGGTTCAGTCCTGTGGGGACGGGATTCGAGCTTCGTGAGGTTTATTCCATAATCATTAAACGCCTTGAGCACCCTGTAAAGCGCTCCGGGCTGATGAAGGGTAGTGAAGACAATGGATGTTTTGGCATTTTTATGGTAAGCTTTGCCATCAGTTTTTGAAATGATAATAAATCTCGTCTGGTTGCTGGGATAATCCTCTAATTTTTCAGCAAGTATTTCAAGGTTGTATATTTTTGCTGCATGCTTACCCGCGATCGCGGCAACCGCGGTGTCCTTTTCTTTTGATATCTTCATGGCACTGCCTGCTGTGTCATAAATAGGGATTATTTCGCAGTTTTTGAGCTTCCGTAAAAAACTGGAACACTGGGAAAGGGCGGCCGGATGTGAATATATCTTTTTGATATCCTTTAACGGGACTTTTTTTAAGGCAAGCAGGTAATGGGAAACCTGTATAATTATTTCCCCTATAATAGGAAGATTAGATTCTAAAAGGAGATCGTAGGTTGTGGTGATACTGCCGATCAGAGAATTTTCTATAGGGAGCAGCCCGTAATGGGCCTCTTTTTCTTCAACAGCCTCGATGACTTCATCCGAGCTCCTCCTGGGGATAAAAACCACTGATTTACCCCAGTATTCTATTCCAGCTTCTTCACTGAAAGAGCCTTCTTCTCCCTGTATTGCAACCTTTGGAAGAAATTCCATTTTAAACTCCATTGATTCAGGGTATATGGTTTTTCTGGGTTTATCTATTAATATTCGGGTATTCTGTATCAGAATTTATTGCTATAATATTAATAACGAGGCAAGAAATAAATCTCATAATGATTGATAGTTTACTTGCCTATTGTTAATAGAGGATATAATAAATATTATATTAAAGTAAAGAGAATAATTGGCCGGTGCCCATTATTTAAGGTCATCAGGATAAATTCAGGAAAAATAGTCAGGAGCGGTGCATGGTAAGGTTTAAAGGGTTTACTTTGATAGAGGTGCTTATAGCGCTTACTATTCTTTCAATCGCACTGCTTGCGATTTTCAGGGGCAACCTGTTTAACCTGCGTTCCGCTAAAGAGGCATCCGATTTAACAACGGCTGTTATTGCGGCTGAGTCCATTCTAAAAGAACAGATAGGAAAGGGCTATCCTGCCTCCGGTTTCACTGAAGGCACTTTTGAGGAAGATTACTTTAGCGGGTTAAAATGGAAGAAGCAGGTTGAGACTCTCAGCCTTCCCTTCATTCAGGATTTAAAGGTCGTCTATGTGGAAGTTGAGTGGGGGAGGAACAAAAGTTACTCATTACAGACAATTATTTCAAAATATTAAAAAAATGAAAAAATACAGTGCCTTTACATTGATGGAGCTGCTTATATCACTTTCAATGCTATCGGTCATTGCCTTCGTTTCAACTACATCGTTTGTATCCATTAGGAAGTTAACTGAAGTAACCAGGAGGAACGAGGACGCATTGCGTAACATAAGGTATTTTCTGGACAGGCTTGATGTTGAAATTTCAGGTGCTGTGCTTGTAAGAAGGGCGGGAGAGACTCTTTTTCAATCAAAAAGAATGGATATCAATGGAGAAAAGGTCAATAACCTCATTTTTACAACTGTTTCCCCCCAGCAGTATCTGGAAATCGGTAAAAGAGGGGAGATTATAAAGCTTGAATATGATGTGACTGAAAATGAAGAAGACCCCTATCTGTTGGTTGTCACAAAGAAGGTGTTCTACAACACGCTGACACCAGAAGATGAGCAGGAACCGGTTGAGTTTATCATCAGGAGCGATTTTACTTCCTTCATGCTAAGGTTCTACAAGGCCGGAAAATGGCATGACAGCTGGGATACAAAGAAAACCAACAATCTGCCGGATGGGATTGAATTGATCTTTTCCCTGGGAGAAACAAAATACCGGGAGTTTTTCAATGTCTATATTTCGGAGATCTGAGAATAAGATAGGGGCGTTTGCTCTTATTTCTGTCCTTGTTCTCATATCCATTCTTTCCCTGGTGGCGCTTGAATTCTCCCAGCGAACCGGGATAAATTTAACAATGACTGTAAATTATGCCGATTCAAAAAAGGCCCTTTACGTTGCATATGGCGGTTATCAGGCTGCTCTTTCGCTTTTAATTAAGGACACAAACGATTATGACGGCCCCGGGGATTTCTGGTACGGAATGCTTCCCCCCATTCCCATCGGTGATGGTGCAGTGTCAATTTATATTGAAGATGAAAAGGCACGTTTTAATGTGAGGAAACTAATTTATACTCAAGGAGAAGAGGATAAAAGAAGGAGCGCCATGCTCTCGAGAATGTTTATTGTGCTGGCCATAGAACCGTCTCTTATAGACGGGATTGTAGACTGGCAGGACATTGATGATAAAATACAGCCTGACGGTGCTGAAGCCTCATATTATAACCTGTTTTCTCCTCCTTACGCGCCGAGGAACAGTCAGGTCGTTACAGCCGGTGAGCTCCTGCTGGTAAAGGAGTTAGACCGTGATATCTATTTCATTCCGCCTTCATTACGCAGCCCGATAGCGAATGAAGAGTTTGCTCCTCTGAACAAATATATTACTGTATATGGTGACGGCAAGATCAATATAAATACTGTGGCCGAGCCTGTTCTTATCTGTATGTCCAAGGACATGGATGAATTTATCGCGAGGGATATTATCGGGTTCAGGCAAAAAGAGCCGTTTAAAAGCATTGAAGATTTGAAGAAAGTTGAAACAGTGTCCGATATTCTATATGATGAAATCAAATCTTTGATTACCGTGAAAAGTAATCTGTTCCGGATAAGGGCGGCAGGTGTATCGGGTAAATTTTCTCAGGTCATAACGGTTGTCGTACTGAGAGAAAGCAGGGGGTTCAGGGTTGTCTACTATAACAGATCTCTTTAATATCAGAATCGGGTTAGGACGAAGGAGTGTGTTTGTAGAGAATCTCGGGAAAAACACGGTAATACTCCTGACTGATGAAAGGCTTCCTATGAAGGAGGGCGCCAGGATCGAAAAGTATGTGCATGAACCGCTTGAAGAGATACTAAAAAATGAAGGGATCACGAAAGAAAACATTTATTATATAATACCTCCCTCCCTTTATTACAGGAATATCCTGCATTTCCCTTTTAATGATAATCAGAAGATTGAGGGTGTTGTAAAGTATGAAGTGAAGGATTATCTCCCTTTCCAGGATATTGATTGCGTTACAGATTTTTTACCTTTAGGCAGGGAGGCCGCGGGTCAGAAAATCCTTTCCTTTTCAGCTGAAAAAAGTGAAATCGAGAATATTCTCTGGAGCTTTGGACAGTACAGGGAGAATCTAAAGGCACTGGTCCCCTATGATATTGCTGTCTTTCATAATGTAATTTCCACAGTTGAAAAAAAGACGTTCATCGTATTCGATATACAGAGCGATTCCGCCTACATACAGTTTGTAAAGGATGGTATGGTAAACAGCATGGTATGGATTTTCAGATACAGGGACGAACAGTATAAAGAATCGCTTTTATCCCAGCTTCTTATGTTTCTCAGAGAGTCGGAATTCCCGCCTGTCTATATGAACATAAGGGGCTCGGCAGGTGAGGATTTCAGGCGGCTGAATAAAGAGGTATTTGAAGAGATGAATCTATCTTACCGGGCCTTTCCTGTCCGGGGGTATAGTGATTTTATATCAGATGATCTTGCCATTGAATTGTCAGAGATTTTTTCCCTGTTCGGGGCCCTTAAGGGGATAAATCAGACATCCTTTAAAAGGGTTAATTTATTAAAAGAAGAATTTAAACCGCGTCTCAGGGGATATGTAAGTTTAAAGGACTTTGTGGCGCTTGGAGCAATTCTGCTCGTCCTCGTTGTGATATCCGTATCAAACCTTTTTATGGATATGAGGATTCAGAAAAAACAGATCAATGAGCTGAAAAAAAGTATAAGCGAGCTGAGTACAAGGATATTCGCTAAACCGCAGCTCAGAGAGAGGGAAGCGGAACAGCTTCTATCGGATATCAAAAAAAGGGTAGGCAGCATTGAAGGAAGTATTAACAGGAGAAACAGTGGAGTTGAACTTTTAAGGGAGATTTCCTCCTATCTGCCCGGGGATATTGTTATTGAATATACGGATTTAATTTTTGAAAGAGAACGTATTAAGTTTGCCGGAAAAGCGCAGACTTTTTCCGATATTGACAGGATAAAAGAATCGCTTTTACTTTCGGAGTATTTTTCTGAAGTTAGAGTTTCAAATACCGGTACAACAGGCAGCACCGGCGGTTTTGCCGTGACATTTATGTTTGATATTAAGGTGAATATGGAGTAATCTGGTGGACATTCGCAACCTGCTGAAGAACCTTTCAAATAGAGAGAAGGCCCTCATTTTTGGCGCGCTTGTTGTTGTAGTCTTATTTCTGATCTATCAGATAGGATTTGGTCCATTGTTGAAATCCAGAAGTGAATATAAACTGGAGACCGCCAGGCTTGAGGAAAATTTTCATGACCTCAAAATAGTCGCGGGAAAATATGTGGCAGAAAAGGGAGCTTACGACAGGCTCAGAAAAATGCTGGACTCTAAAAAGGGCATTTCGGTGCTTACCTATCTGGAAAACATATCTAAAAGCGTCGGTGTAAGGGAGAACATAGAATATATAAAGCCGAGGGGCAATGAAACGAAGGAAGGCATAACAAAAGAAAAGGTTGAGATTAAGGTGGATGCAATACCGGTCCAGAATCTCCTCGTATTTCTCTACAAAATAGAGGAAAGCAGAAGCGGGCTGATTGTTACATATTTACGGTTGAAACCCTTTTTCAAGGAAAAAGGAAAGGTTGATGCCGTTATCGGTATATCTGATATTACAATCGAGCAGTAGCGGCAGTTTAATCCATTATTCTAATCCTTCTACTTACCTATGGTTTTATCTAATAATATTCTGGTATTTTGTACCAGAATTTATTGCTGAAATATGAATAATAGGTATAAACCATAGGCATAAATAAATCTCATAATGATTGATAAGTTTACTTGCCTATATTAAGGCTCAATCAACACCAGGGAAAAATAAATGGACATCAAAAGTATAAAGGATTTTATCAATGACGAGGTGATATTCAGCGGGGGAATTGACTGCTATGAAAGTTCACTCTTTTCCGGGTTCACGAGGAACGAAGGAATAATAGAAGCCTCAATTTCCGGTTCTTCTCATAAATCCTACCATGTTCAAATTAAGCTCGACAAATCGGGTCATCCCAGAACTGCTTCCTGCAGCTGTCCCTATAAAAGGGGTATCAGGGTGTGCGAGCATATCGCTGCCGTGCTCATCTACAATTTTAAACAAAATATATTCATTGATAATCCGATAAGGCAGAGTGGAGACATTGGAAAAGAAGTTGTGATTAATCTGAAAAACACAGAAAAAAGTTCTGAAACTGAATTTAATTTTGTTGATTTCTTATTGCAGGCAACAGGCTTACCGAAGGATAGAGACATAGATAAAAGGTTTAAACTTGTCTTTGTCCTCGATTTTAATGACGACTATGACGGTAAAAGGTGGATAATTTACCCTGGCTGTATGTTTATAAAAACAAACGGTGAGGGAGGCAGGATTGAAAAGTATAAAGAAGAACGTATTACTGAATCCTTTGGAAAGTTTGAAAAACAACTGCTGTACAGGCTGAGGGCAGGAGAGGATGAAAATTATGACTTAATCAATCATATTGATTTTCTTATTGACAGCAAAATTTCATCCATTTTTATGAAAGACAGGATGGATTATTTGCCTGTTTCTTTTATAAAGATTGAATCGATAAACATAAACTTTGTAATTGATAAAATACAAAATAAAGGCGTTTATTTTATGCCTGAAATCAGCTTTACCGGCGATATAGCTGAAACTGTGATGGGAAAAGGGTTTTATTTTCGATTTGTACGAAGCGGGTTTTCCTTTTTAATCATTTTTGATGAAGGAAAGATATTTTTCTGCAAAGATAATGAGCATGCCATTGACCTGCTTGAACTATTTATTAACAGGAAACAGTCATTTACCTATAAAGACATAAAAAGGCTGAGGGCATTTTACCCTTCCGGGGAAAATGGGATTAATGTGGGAAATGTTCTGGGCAAACTGAAAATAAGGGATTGTATCCCGAAACCTTTTATTGAGATCGAAGAAAGATACAGCAATGTGTATATCGAATTGTGGTTTGATTACGAGGATGTGTATGTTTCTTACAATGTTGACCGGGATTATATTTTTAAAGGAAACAAGAAAGCCTGCTATGAAGTATTTCGCAGGAATTATGAGTTTGAAAAGAGTGTTTTTCAATTCTTTAAAGTAAAGCTTAAGACTTTTGTTTATTATGATTTTTTATACAGTCATTTTAGAGTTCCGGCAGATACTATGTCTTTCATTGTTGAGCACGGAAAGAAAATCCTTGATGAAGGAATCGAGATTCGTTTAAAGGATAATAAGAAAAAAATATCATCGGGGGGGGGCAGTATTGGTTTGAGGATAAATCCCGGTATGGACTGGTTTGAAGTGAAGGTTGAATATCAGGATGCCCGGGGCGGCATGAATAGTGTTTCCTTTGACGAGTCTCTTTTATCCATGGGTCTGATAAAGGCAGGAGATAATTATATCATAATAAGTGAAGAGGATATCATAAAGCTCAGGGCGCTTATGGATGAGGGAATGAGCGAAGATGGAGAATTGAAAATATCAAAATACCATTACCATTTTATCGACGACTACTATATGGACATTATTAACAGGCAGGATTCCAGGATAGAAAGTATCAGGAAAATTAGCGCCCGGATGAAAGACTTTAAAAAGATTAAGAAGTATCAGCTTCCGCGCAGTTTCAACGGTGTTTTGAGGGATTATCAGTACGCCGGTTACGGATGGCTGTTTTTCCTCCGCGACTATGATCTTAATGGATGCCTTGCAGACGATATGGGGCTTGGAAAAACTGTGCAGGCCCTGGCCTTTCTTCAGAAGTTGAAAGAAGAGAACAAACTTAAAGTATCCATGGTTGTGGTTCCGGTAAATACTTTGGCGAACTGGGAGAGTGAGATCGAGCGGTTTACGCCGGAGATGAAATATCTCTTACACTATGGTGCCGGGCGCGATAAAGAACTGGAAAATATTGACCGGTATGATTTTATCCTGTCCAGTTATCACACCCTGAGGAATGATATCGAATTGTTTAAGGAGATATCTTTCAGTTATATAATACTGGATGAATCCCAGAGTATAAAGAACTCTAATTCTATCCTGTTTAAGACCATGAGAATTTTAAAATCCGATCACAGGCTGTCACTGACAGGAACTCCGGTTGAAAATAATACCCTTGAATTATGGTCACAGATGGAGTTTTTAAATCCCGGCATCCTGGGAAGCAGGAATGAATTTTTTAGGAAGTTTGCCAGACCAATAGAACAAAATGGGGACAGGAACGTAACTGAAAAACTGAAAAAAATCATATACCCCTTTTTACTGCGCAGAAGAAAAGAGGACGTGGTCAAAGAACTGCCCGATAAATCGGAGATAATACTCTATTCCCGGATGGAGGAAAAACAGTCCGATGTTTATGAGCAGCACAGGAATTTTTACCGGGATGCGATCTTTGGTAAAATTGAGAGGGACGGGGTTGAAAAATCAACAATTGAGATATTTGCAGCTCTTTTAAAGCTCAGGCAGATAGCCCTTTTCCCTGTTCTAAGTGATGTAAAGTTTAAAAATGTAGAATCCTGCAAGTTCCAACAGTTGAAGGATATTGTTGATGAGATACTTCAGGAGAACCATAAAATCGTGATATTTTCTCAGTTTGTGAAGTGCCTTCAAATTATCAAAAGATATGTTAAAAGAAAAAATTATCGATACTCATACATTGACGGTTCCATGAATGCCGGTAAAAGAAAGATTGAGATAAGTACATTCCAGGAAAATGAAGATTATAAAGTTTTCCTCCTCAGCCTGAAAGCGGGAGGGGTTGGAATAAACCTGACATCCGCCGACTATGTGATTCTTTTTGATCCCTGGTGGAACCCTGCGGTTGAAAATCAGGCTGTGGACAGGCTGCACAGGATCGGCCAGACAAGAAAGGTTCTTGCTTATAAAATGGTTGTGAAGGATACGGTGGAGGAAAAGATGCTGGAACTTCAGGAGAGAAAGAAAAAACTGGTGAGCGAGCTGATCACAACAGAAAGCAGTTTTTTCAAGTCTCTCTCAAAAGAGGATGTCGTCCGCCTTTTTGAAACAGTGTAAAAAACCGGGACAAGGGCACAGATAATCCCGGGCGAATATTCACCCTTCTTCAATTGTAGCTTCACTTATTATCTGGCCTATCTCCCATATATCTTCTACAACAGTAACCCCGGCTTCTCTGAACATTTTTTCCTTTTCAGCCGCGATGTCAGGGTTATTTTCTTTATTAAAGATAAATGCTATAACCGGTTTTGAATACCCTGTCTCCTGGATGTATCGCGCCGCATCTTCTTCCAGCCGGCCTTTGGTATCACCGCCCATTACTACGACCTGTGTGTTTTCATCGTCTTCAAGCATTTTGAGTATTTCAATGAAACCGGTACCGATTATATCATCACCGCCAAGGCTCACTATTGCACTCACACCGATCTCTTCTTTATAAAGGCTCTGGCAGATGCGTTTTTCATTATCTTTTGTTCTTGAAATAATTCCCACTTCACCGGTTGAAATGTATTCATTTGAAATAATTCCCACTTTGCTCTCATCAGGTACTATTATTCCCGCTGAGCCCGGTCCAATGACGGTAACACCCTTTTCCCTGGCTGCGTTCTTTATTTTAATTGTTTCTGTCACCGGAATATCCCCGGTCACAATTAAAAGCAGCGGAATATTCTCATTAATTGCTTCGATTGATGCGTTTAAAACTGAGTTTCGAGGCACGAACATTACAGATATGTCTATTTTATGGCGTTTTACGGCTTCACTGACTTTATCATAGACAGGAACTCCCATAACTTCCTGCCCGTAGCGGCCTGGCGTCACTCCCGCCACAACCTCTGCTTTATATTCGAGCATGAGACTTGTATGCTGTCTACCCTCCGCTGTAGTTATGCCCTGAACGAGAATTCTTGTAGTCCTGTCTATTAACACGGACATTCCTTCCTCCAGAATATTCAATTGCTACTGCAATATACGGAAATAATTGACCTGCGGCAACGTGTAATTAAGGAAAAACCTTTATTCGCTTTTTTTAGAAGGACCCTGACGCGGTAATAATAGTGAAGCGGGTTCTTTCGGAGTCACTTGATTTTTACACCTATCCCGCTGATTATGAAATAAGCCTCATCACTCATCCTGGCAAAGATGCGGTTGACCTCTCCGGCAATTTTCCTGTAATTTCTTACCTCTTCATTTTCGGGAATTATCCCCATTCCAAGCTCATTAGTTACTACAAGCGCAGTTTTTTCAATTGTGACGAGGTAATGCGCGGTCTTTTCCGCGAGCTCAAGAATTTTATCCCTTTCCAGTTTTTTAGAGTATATGAGGTTGGATACCCAGAAGGTAAGGCAGTCAAGGATTATTGCTGCGCGTCTGTTTTTTATGTTTCCAAACGCCTTGATTAAATCAACGGGCTCTTCAATCGTAGTCCAGGCTGACGGCCGTTGATCTTTGTGCCTCCTGATCCGCATTTCCATCTCAGAGTCGGTTGAAACACCGGTTGCAATAAATGTTACGTCGCTTCGTCCCTTTAAGTATTTCAGGGCAAAATCACTTTTTCCTGAACTTGCCCCGCCTGAAATAAAAATGTAAGACATCTTATTATTCCTTTCTACGGTACATAGTTCAGCATCCCTATATATTCAAAGTCATTAATTTTTTCAATAACAGACAGTGCGGCGTTATCGATTTTGAACCGTGAGGCGGTGTCGCTTCCGTTTCCTAAAATGCTGAGTATGAAAAACGCTATGGGAGTATAGTGTGAGACAATAACAGCATTATTCCAGCCGCTGTCCAGGTGTAGTTTCTCTTTGAATGCCATGACCCTCTTTTTAACATCCTGTGGAGATTCACCCCCGGGAAACTGGAAGTGAAAGGGGTCTTTTATATATCTGTCCCAGCCCGGTTCAAGGCTCAGGTCATTCTTATCCATGCCCTCCCAGTTTCCGAAGTCAGTTTCTATGAGCAGTTCAGTCTTCTTCAGAGATGTCTTCACATGCCCCGCAATAATATCTGCAGTTTGAAATGCTCTTTTTAAAGGGCTTGTATAAAGTATATCAACAGGCATGTATCTGTTTTTAATAAATTGCGAGGCCTTTTTTGCCTGCCTGTAACCGTTCCTGGTAAGATCAGGGTCTGATCTTCCTGTGAGAATGCGGTTTTTATTGGCCGTACTCTCACCATGCCGTATAAGTATTATTCTTTTTGATTTCATTTTTTATTGAGGCGCAACAATTTTTCTGATAAAAAAAATAATTGAAAAAATGAATGAAATGACGAGAACAGCCAGACTGATCCAGGGAAGAATGTCTCCATATTTCGTGTAAAAGGTTGTCCTTACTTTCGGACCAACCTCTCCTGTGAGATATCCTGTTTCTTTTATAGGAAGTATCTTTACAACCTCTCCATGAGGATTTATAATAGCTGTTACACCATCGTTTGCTGCCCTGGCAAACCAGATCCTGTTTTCAATTGCCCTGAACTTTGTTATCGTAAAGTGCTGAAAATGTCCGGCTTCCGTCTGTGTCCACATATCGTTTGATATGTTCAGTATAAAATCCGCACCGTTTCTGACGAATTTACGTATCATGTAACCGTATGTGCCTTCCCAGCAAATGACTACGCTGAAATTGAGCTTTTCATGCTCAAACACAGTGTAATCATCGCCCGGCGTAAAACCGGCGCTGTCTGTAAATTTATCCAGGATTTTTTGGAGAAAAGGCAGGGCTTTTCCAATAGGGAAGTGCTCCCCAAAGGGTGTCAGCTGCATCTTATTGTATTTCTTGATTATATCACCCTGGTTATCCAGAAAATAAGCGCTGTTGGTCCATATTTCTTCCTCACTTTCCTCCGGGTATATCATTGTGAGTTTATCCGGGTCCGGATCTTTTTCTCTTTTGATGTCGAAGTTATCCGGGGAACCTATGATGAAAAATGTATTCAATTTTTTAATTAGACGCTGGATCTTCATATGGTAGGATGATCCATAAATAAAATTAGGTCTTAAACTTGTTCTTATAGCTGTTTCTGTCCATACGATTAGATCAGTATCCGGGCTTTCTTTATGACTCTGTTTACTCAAATCAATAAGACGAAACAGGACTTTCCATTTCTCCTCCTTCCATTTTGTCCTGGGACTGCTGAGTGATTGAATTAATGTGAGTTTCATGCCAGGGCTTTTAGGGATGGTTTCACCCAGTCTGAAAGAACCGTATATAATACTGAAGAGAATCAGCCCTGCAGATACCGAGAGGGGCAGAATATGGTTTCGTACAGCTTTCTTTGGAATTGGCCGTTGTGTATGAAGAAGTTTAACAATTAGATGGGCTATTCCGGCGTTAAACAGTACGATAATAAATGATACCAGCTGTTCGCCGCCGATATCAGCAATTTGTATGAACCTCGTAAAGTTATGCTGTGAATATCCTATTGAACCAAAGGTGAAGCCTAAAAAACCGAAGCTTCTTATGTACTCGAACGCTATCCAGATGAAAGGGGTCAGAGCTGCCCTGTATTTCGGGAATGCCCTTGCAGCGAGGTTTATTAGCAATAGAGCTATGACGAAGAAGCCTCCGTATACTACTGTAACAAACCCGACTCCCACGACTGCAAGGTAAGCGTTCATCCAGAAGAGATACAGGCAGTAAAAGAGAAAGCCGCATACAATTCCATAGAATGCTGTTTTTTTTCCGTTAGTTGAATAGGCAATAATAAATATGGGCACAAGAGCAATAAAACCAAAAATGTTCACATTGTAGGTTGGGAAAGAAAAAAGGAGGAGGAATGCGGAAGTTAAGGATAGAACCATTCCCGTGTACCATTTAATTTCTTTCATTTTCAGACCTGCCCTTTAAGTATTATTTTAATTGATATTTTATGTTGCGCGGTGACAATCTTTCTTAATATAGATACGGTTTCGGGAATTGGCAATAGTCAAAGGAAGCTGTAGGCTGAGTATGAAGCCCTGATTAAACCCGGCAGTCTAATGAAGTATGCTATCTATAGCCTGTGCAATATCCATAATAGAGCAGGGTTTTGATAGGATTTTATTGACACCGTAACTTTTTGCAAGAGCCCTGTTTTTTTCTGAACCGAAGCCCGTTATTATGATGATTGGAATATTTTTATTCTTTTCTCTTACCATTTTAATAAAGGTCATACCGTCAATCTTCGGCATTTTGAGATCGGTAATAATAAGGTCAAACTTAATACTGCTGAATACCTTAAATGCTTCGTCACCATCTACTGTTGTGACCGCAGTATTTCCCTTTCTTTCAACGATTTCTTTTATTAACTTGGCTATATTAATATCATCTTCAGCAATGAGGATAGTTTTTCCCATGAAATTGTCTTTCTCCTATTCCGGTTATAATATTAAGTTTAATCTATTAATATATGCAATTCAAAAAAAGATAAAAAAAGTTTCCATTTTAAATTTAGAGACCGCTGATGAATGATGAAGTTTTGAAACTCATTTCAGAGGAATATACGGTACTGGATGGGGGGCTAGGTACGCTTCTATATGAAAGAGGGCTCTCGTCCGCTGAGCTGCCCGAGGAATGGAATAACAGCCATCCTGATGTTTTAAGGGGTATTCATCTTGATTATCTGATCTCCGGGGCCCAGATAATAGAGACAAATACCTTTGGTGCGTCTTTTCTTAAATTGGAGGCGAATGGAAAACAGGGGATGGTTAAAGAGTTGAATGAACGCGGCGCAGCGCTCGCCTTCGATGCGTTGAAGACCTTTCGTGATATGGGAAAAGTGCAGGATGATAAGCGGTTTATATCCGGGTCTGTGGGACCCACAGGAAAAATTCTTGAAATGGGGGTGACACGGGAAAGAGTCGAAAAAAGTTACGCCGAGCAGTCTTCTGTTCTTGCGGATGCCGGAGTTGACCTTTTCACAGTCGAGACAATGCTCGATCTGAGGGAGGCTGAAATCGCTGTTAAGACGTTGAAAAGTGAGACCGGCCTGCCGGTATTTGTTTCTGTTGTATTTAATAAAACAAAAAAGGGAGAAGCGCGGACACTCTTTGGAAATACAGTGAGGGAAACAGTGTCCAGGTTATTTGAGGCCGGTGCCGACGCAGTGGGTACAAATTGCGGCCTTATTGAAGAGTACCTTGAAGTTATAAGAGAGATGAGGAGCCTTACCGATAAACCTTTGATGCTCTATCCAAACGCGGGGCCTCCCAAACTAAAAAATGGGAGAACGGTCTTTGAGCAGACACCGGAATACTTAATTACTTTTTTAGATGAATCAATTGAAGCAGGTGCCACGATTATCGGAGGGTGCTGCGGGACAGCTCCTGCGTATATACGACTCGTTTCAGAAAAGATAAAGGGCCGGAAGCGGTAATCAGGAAATAATTGAGGTTGTGGGGCAACCTCTCTATTTTTTTATTAACCGGGTAGTAAGTAATGAGGAGTGTATGAAGGTCATAATTGTTGAAGATAATCCTGACCATCAGATCATCTTAAAGAAAAATCTGAAAGAACATTACAAAGGTATTGATGTCGATACAGCAGATGGTATTAGTAAGGCGATCCAGCTTCTCGGGAAAACTCAATACGACACAATCGTTCTCGATTACCGGTTAAAAGGTGAAAGCGGTATTGAGCTCGTAGAATGGATCCACGAGAATGGTATTGAAACGCCGGTTATCATGATAACCGCTGTCGAAGATGTTGAAGTCGCGGTCAGGGCCATTAAGCTTGGAGTTTATGAATACCTGAATAAAAATGAAGAAAGCTTCGGGAAACTGCATCTTTTTGTTGAAAAGGTGATACAGGAGTATAAATTAAAGAAAAAATTAGAAGAGGCGGAGTTTAAATATCGTACTCTTGTTGAGGGGATGAACGAGGCTGTATTTCTTCTGCAGAAGAATGGCACTATACTTTATATCAGCAGTTCGATTGAAAGGTTGCTCGGGTATTCGGAAGAAGAGAATAAGGATAACTTTCTTTCACTCCTCTCAGAAGTTGATAGAAGACGGTTTTTATCCAACCATAAAAAAATCCTTTCCGGTAAAGATATCGATCCCTTTATACTATCTTTTACAAGGCGGGATGGAAAAGTAATTTATATTGAAATTAACGCATCCATATTTGCTCCGGATGGAAAAATAATAGGTGTGATCGGTACAATTCAGGATGTAACCAAGCATGTGCTTCTGGAAAAAGAGATTGAATCAGAGAGAAAGAAAGTCGTTGATATTTTCAACAGCATGGTGGACTGGATCTATGTGATTGATGGGGATTATAATATAAAGTTTATAAATGAGGCTTTAGCAAAACAGGTAAAAGAGCCGCTCAGGAAAAAATGCTACTCTCTTCTGTATAACAGGAGTAAGCCCTGCCCTTTCTGTAAAAAGGACGCAATAAAAAAAGAGTATACAGTGCGGTGGGAGCTGAGGAGGGAGGATGGCAGGGCCTTTGATATAATATCTTCTCCTTTAAAAAATCCTGATGGAACCATTTACAGCATGATGATACTTCGGGATATCACGAGAAAGAAAGAAGCAGAGGAAAAGTATAGACATATGAGTGAGGAAACCCTGAAAGCTAATCAGAACCTTAAAGAGACAATAGATCAGTTGAAACAGACTCAGGAACAGTTAATCCAGTCTGAAAAAATGGCTGCCATCGGGCACCTTGTTTCGGGTGTAGCACACGAGCTGAATAACCCCCTGTTCAGTGCTATGGGATATACGGAGCTGCTTTCTATGGATACCGAAGACGGTGATGAAAATAAAGAAAAATTAGATAATATACTGGGTTCAATTAAAAGGGCTAGAAGTATCGTGAAAGACCTTCTTAAATTTGCCCGCCGGGAGAATATCGAAAAGGAAATCATCGATATTAATGATGTGGTACGACAGACATTATCTCTTAGAGAATTTGAGCTTAGAGTAAATAATATAAGTATTGAATGTGATCTTCAAAAAGGTACTCTCCCTGTTTTCGGTAATTTTGTGCGTCTGCAGCAGGTGCTCTTGAATCTGTTTATTAATGCGGAACACGCGATTGATGAAGTGAAGAATGATGGGTTAATCACTGTTCGCACGTTTTTAAACAAATCACGGAAATTGGTTGTGGTAGAGGTTTCGGATAACGGACGCGAAATCCCGATCGAGATTATGGGACAGATCTTTGACCCCTTCTTTACCACAAAGGAGGTCGGGAAAGGCACCGGTTTGGGGCTTTCAACATCCTATGGAATTATCAGGGATCACGAGGGGGAAATCATTGTCAGGCGGGGCAAGAATTTGAAAACTTTTGTCATTTCTTTACCGCAAGCTGATGAAAAACAGGATGTCCCGGAACAGGTTTCTATTGATAAAGGCGAGATTGCTGCCCATGGAGAATCTATACTTGTCGTGGATGATGAACCTGTGATAGTTAATCTTCTGGAAGCTTTCTTCACAAGAAAAGGATTTTCAGTGATAACTGCAGAGTCTGGAAATGAGGCACTTGCAAAACTGAAGGAGAAAGATGTCGAGCTCATCATAACTGATATTAAAATGCCTGAGATGGACGGCAAACGCTTCTACAATGAAATAAGAAACAATAAACCTGAGCTTCTCAACAAACTGTTGTTCATTACAGGTGATACATTAAACAGCGAGACGCGGGCATTTCTTAAGGAATTCAATGGGTGCTATTTACGAAAACCGTTCTCATTCGATGAAATAACAGAGAGTATAAATCTAATTATAAATAAAAATTCTCAAAGGAACTTATTTTAATTAGCTGTCTTTGGTTGCGGCCAGAGGCCGCGTTATGGTATTATACAGAAAAGTCGGTACTTGTAAAGGAGGGGAAATGGAATATGTTGATAAACTTCAAAAGCTGACAAAACCGATAACAAAGCTGGTTTTAGATAGCCTGAGCTTCTACGATTTCGGAGGAGGGAACGATCAGTACAATTTCGGTGTAATCACAACGCATTTAACCCGTGTCGAACTGGAGCAGTTAATATACGAATATAAAATCTCTAACAAATGGCAGTTAGCCGGTTTTATAGAGTGGTGCAGTAAGTTAAAAGGCATACCTATTTATCCGATAAAAGCGGATAAAGTGAACGCGGAAGAATGTTAAATTAAGTAGGATCTTTCCTGTAGCGAGTCACGGAAGCTAACAGCCATTACGTTTCTGACGTGAATAATTTTTTAAAAAACGGTGGAATTTTAACAATTTTACCGGTTTTATCAATGAAGGGATGAAGTGTATACCCATCTGCTACAGATTCATTGTCACCCTTCAGATAAATATAATATCCTATTTTTATACTTGCCCCGCCTATTTTTAAAAGTGTTGCTTCTATTTCCATAATGTCATCGTATTTTAAGCTTTTCCTGTACCTGCAGTAAGCCTCTCTTACGGGAAGATAGAATCCCTTCGCTTCAAGCTCCCTGTAAGACATACCATTCCCTCTCATGAGCTCAGTCCGCGCGGCTTCCATCCAGGAAAAGTAACTTGCATGATGTGCAACCCCCATCTGGTCGGTTTCAACGTAGCGTACCCTTATCTCAAGATGAGTCTTTTTCATGTAACCCCATAATGGATATAGAAATTAGTGTGCTATTTAATAAATTGTATTTTCATATAAGTGGTGACGGCGTATCATAATATACTTATTATATTCCTGCCGGTAAAATGAAAAGCCGGATGTAAACTTGGAGGATGAATGAGCAGATACAGGCTATGCGGTATTCAGATTGAAACCGGGGAAAGCCCCCGGCAAAATATTGAGAAATTAACGGCAATATTTAGAGAGGCTGTTAAAGTAAAACCTGATTTTGTAATCTTTCCGGAGATGTTTGAAATTGTCACGAAACCGGAAGATGTACTTAGTTACACCCATTCCATCCCATCTGAAATCACTGATACGATAGCGGGTCTGGCGAAGGAAAATTCAGTGAACATAATCGGCGGATCATTTTTCGAGAAAGAAGGGAATAGTGTCTACAATACATCTCTTGTGTATAACAGAAGGGGTGAATTATGCGGAAAGTACAGGAAAATACACCTGTTTGATGCCTTCGGTTACGGTGAATCCAGGGTGCTTTCAAAGGGTAAAGAACCTTTATTGTGTGAACTTGATGGACTTAAGTTCGGCGTTGCGATCTGCTACGATATACGTTTTCCTGAAATATTCCGCTATTATGCCGTTCATGGTGCTCAGGTTGTTTTTCTGCCTGCCGCCTTTTTTCAACCAAACCACGACCACTGGGAGCTAAATATTAGATCAAGAGCACTCGACAACACCATTTTTATGATGAGCTGCAACCAGACGGGCCGGAGCTTTGTGGGGAGGAGTATGGCCGCTAACCCCTGGGGAATATCTATCGCATCAATGGGAAACGAAGAGGGGTACTACTGCGTCGAAATAGATATAAGCATCATTGAGGGAATAAGATCAAGGCTCTCCTTTCTTAAAAACAGGCGTTTTGATGTGTGTTTAAGAGAGGATTCAGAAGGTTCTATATAAACCATAAACACTAAGGTGCTGTTTTTCGTTTTAAAAGTTTTCAGGATAAGTGAGGGAATTGATATTTCAGGACTTAGAAGCCGGCGAGTTAATATTTTACTCAAAACGGTAATTTATAGAAAATCTAGATTTTGCAATTGATTCATCATTGCTTTTTAAAATACTTAGAGGGTTAGTGTATAGAATATTGGTATTCAGATCAATGTTAAAATTGTATGATAAGACAGGTGATATTGATCCTTTAAAATTAAAAAAAATACTTTCAGATTTTAGAGAAATATTTGTCAAAACAAGGTTAGAGAAAACGGTTACTGAAAGATTATTTAAAGACTCTAATCCTACCACTATGGTTTTCAGGAACCGGTTCTGCTCCAGCCTTGTCAGCGTTATATATGAGTACCGGTATTCTCCGGTTTCACTGACATCGGCATTTAGAATGTTCCCTTCGTATGTCTCAATATAGAAAAATTGATAAAAGCCCCTCAGAGGAAATAGAGGTAATCCCTCAGTATATGAAGCTCCATATATATCATATCCTGTGTAGTAAAACAAAGGTAAAAATAGTTGATTGTAGAAATCTGCCTGGGCCGCGGGCAGGAAATTGAAGTTTTTATCATTCTGCAATGACTGCGGCATTGTCTGTGCCAGGGCTGAGAGGGACATAGAAAAGATAAAAAAAATAGGGACAAAACACTCAATTATTTTTTTTGCCTTCATAATGCAATGTATTTATAATAATAGGGTGCTCAGGAGTTGAACAAATATTTTACGACACTTTGCTGATATAATTACTGCTGAGGTGGATTGTGCTGTATAATTCATTGTCAAGAAATATATTAATAATGTCGGGATTGAATTGTATCCCTTTACCGTGTATCAGCTCCGAAATGGCAACATCCAGCGAAAGAGCCTGCCTGTAAGGCCTTGTCGATGTCATCGCATCAAAAGCATCGGAAATTGTGACTATCCGTGCTGAAAGATCTATAAGATCACCTTTGATACCATCGGGATACCCGCTTCCATTGTGCCATTCATGATGATTCCTTATAATCTTCAGGCAGGGCCTGAAAAATTCAAGAGTGCTCAGGATATGCTCACCAATAATGGTGTGCAGCTGGAAGCTTCTTTTTTCTTCATCAGTGAGATCATCGTGTTTATTGAGCAGTAATTCCGATATTCCGATTTTGCCGATATCGTGAAGCAGGGCTCCGTATTCCAGCACTTCTATTTCATCTTTATCCATTCCGATATGGCGGGCAATTTTTGATGAAAGCATTCTCACCCTGTTGCAGTGACCGCGAGTGTAATGATCTTTTACTTCAATAGTTTCTGCAAGAATCTTCACAGTTTCCATGTTTGTTTGTTTCAGTTTTTTATATGCCAGTCTTTCATTCTCGAGCAACACATTTTTGTAACGTGTCGCCTTTTTAATAGTCTCCACCAGATGAAGTTTGCTGACTGGTTTGACAATATAATCAAAGGTACCCTCTTTCATAGCATCGACAGCAATTTTAATATCAGTAAGCGCGGAATTAAGGAACCGGGGAAAGGGACAGAACCGGGTTTAAGTATAGTTTATCAAATTATCCATAATATGGGAGGAAGGGTGCAAGAGCTCTGGAAGAAACTATCAGAAGAAAGTTTGATGACCCTTGCCTGCCTGTACGCAAGGTCAGATGAAGCTGATGTTGAAGAAAGGTATGAATTGAAGACTATGATTTAACCCCATAATTTTTTACAATTTCTTTTTGTAATCATCATTAAAAAAAAGGATTTCCTCAAGAGGCAGATCGGGTTTAAATTTAGTTGCCCTTCCTCCTGCGTATCCCATTGCTATTAGAGAGATCACTCTGTATTTATTAGGTATCTGTAAAAAACTTTGAGCCTTTTTTACATTAAACCAGTTGATCCAGCAGGTTCCAAGCCCCAATTCCTGCGCCTGAAGCACGAGATGTTCTCCTGCTATACCAATGTCAAGAAGGTACAGGTCGGTCCTGGTAGCTACTTTCGCAATTCTGTGTACGATAATATTCAGCTTCGCGAGGATGATAATGATTGCGGGCGCCCTTTCAATAAAGCGTGTAGGCTTAAAAATACCGCTGCACACGTACCTGCAGAAATTCATTTTAAGTTCCTGACTATCAATAATGATGAATCTCCATGGCTGAATATTATCTGCGGAAGGCGCAAGTCGGGCAGCTTCAATACATTCAACAATCTTTTCCCGCTCTACGGGTTTATCGAGATATTTTCTCACACTTTTTCTCTGTCGTATTGTATCCATTAGTTCCACTTTCAACTCCTGTGGGTTTGAGCCATATCAATGCATGAACTGTACAAACAAATTTGGAAATACATTTTTAAGCTATTTCATATACGGTCTGCAGCTAAATTTGGAATTCACCGCAAATTTTGTCAAGTTTGATACCTTTATATGTTTTTCTCTCCAGGGAACTTTTAACTCCTGTGTATACCGCCCTGCCCAGGAGTTGACCGTAGAGTGTGTGGCCACCCGCATATTGAATGTTTTTCTGATTGCCCGACACGATAGCAACCGAATCAGTACCGGTTCCTGTAGCCTGGTTGCCTGAAATAACACTTTTAACCTGTAAATCAACAAGAGCTGCTGTTTTAGCCTCCGTGCTTGTTATGACAGAAGAAACCATGCATTCGTCTAAAAGATACGCATTGGTAATGGTGATTATGTTAATTGTCCCGGCACGCGGGATTGTCTCACCGGTAAAACCGGTAGATGAGCTCTCCGATATGTTGAGGGCATTCGAAACTCCCGCGGTAACAACCGCGAGCACTTTAATGTCTTTTTCCTGTAAATAAATAAACTGAGCGTATTCGAAATGAGCTGAAGTGAGAAGGCCGACAGCGCCTACATTGAGTTTTTTCCTTCTGAGGAAATCTGAAACGAGTGTTTCCGGCGTGTGATTTTGGATTTCCCCGGCGCTTGTGTGAATGTTTACAATAGTATCTATCCTGAGAAAGCCGCCTCTCCCAACAGAAGCTGAGCTCAGCATTCGTCTGGGCGATGCAAATGTAACGGTGATATTTTCTTTTGTGTGTTCAATGTTCATCTCTGGTTTTGTGCATTAAAATTCATAGATTTTGTACCATAATTAGATAAAAAACCATAGGCAAGAAATAGCTTTTCATCATGATTGACAGTTTACTTGCCTAAAATTTTAAATTTTTAATCCTCTCTGCTGCCGTTTTCACCTTTTCAAGGGATGGTACCAGGGCAAGACGTATAAAGCCTTCGCCTGGATTAACCCCGTGTACTTCCTGCGACAGCCAGCTGCCCGGTGTTGTAACGACAGCGATGTCCTTAACCAGCAGTTTTTTTGAAAAATTTAGTGAAGTATATCCTTCCGGGACACTCTGCCACAGGTATATCGTTCCCTTTGGGTTGCAGTTCGGAAGGCCGATTTTAGAAAATGCATCCACAAGAACATCGCGCTTAATTCTGTAATCTTTACGCAATTCCTCAACATGCGTCTCGTCCTTAAGTGCAGCTATTGCTGCATCCTGGATAAAAGTGACAGTGCCGGAGTCGATGTTTGGTTTTACTTTTTTATAGGCATCAATTATTCGTTTATCACCCGCTATCCAGCCAACCCTGTAGCAGGTCATGTTGCTCCTTTTTGACAGGGACTGAAAAACCACCACACCTTCCTTTTTTAACTGGAGTATAGATATTGGAGGCTCATCATAATAATTTTCTGTATAGGCTTCATCAGACACGATTATAATACCGTGCTTTTCTCCGAAATCAAGTATTTCTTCATAGAATGCGGTTGTAGGAAATGCAGTGGTCGGATTGTTGGGGTAGTTTATCCACAGCAGCTTCGTTTTGCGTAACACATCCTGATTTATTGATTTAAGGTCAGGTAGAAAATTATTCTCCGGCAGGAGGTTTAAAAAACAGGTCTTACCTTCGGCAAAGTGAGTGCCTCTTGACCAGGCCGGATACCCGGGGTTGAGTGCAAGAGTGTAATCACCGGGGTTTATGAAGGTTTCCGGAAAATTAAAAATTGCCTCTTTGGAGCCGATTGTGGACATTATCTCTGTTTCAGGGTTCAGATCAATCCCAAATCGCTTCTTAGTCCACCATGCAATTGTTTCCCTGTAGCCCATCCCCCCGATGTAGCTTGGATACCCGGATGATTTTCTGTTTTCAATTCCTTTTCTGCACGCTTCTCTAATTATTTTCGGGGTCGGTAGAGTTGGGTCACCGACTCCAAAGTCTATCGGTGAAACACCTTCTTTTTTCAATTGGGTAACAATATTACCAACATCTGCAAACGCGTAGCTTCCAATTGCGTTAACTCTATCTGCGACAATAATTTCCATTATCTTCTCCACATATTTCCTGAGTAAACTTTCAATCATTATGAAAATTTATTACTTGACTATGGTTTTCAACTAATACAGGCTGTTCCTTAACATATACAATAGCCATTTATACACAATAGGTGATGCTATGGGACTGTGTAATATTTGTATAAACTCTGTGGAACGGTGCGAAAATGGCATTGTGCCTATATAATAATAATACGAATCTTAAATATCAATAGTTGCTAAACTATATTAAAAAAAGTACTATAATGATATTAGGGCAAATGTCGTTTGGATTCAGACGGGTTCAAATGCTAACTTCTAATTTCAGAAAGTTACTTCTTGGTACTCAACCGAACGGGATGACAGTTGTCTTAAAGGAGATTTTTTGTGCCTAATCTTGAGGATATTGATAGGATTACTAAGATACTCGGCAAGGTCGGCGATAGTGAACTTGAGATAGGTGAGATTATGGGAGAGGACCTTATCAGGTATCAGCGGGAAGCATCCAAAGCTGCCCAACATGAGGGGGAGGTCTCAGAAGAAGGCGGGGAAGAAGGTGATGGTGAATTATTAGACCTGCTGAAAGATATTGAAATAGGGCTTACAGAGGAAAAAGAAATAGAGGAGCAATTTCTTAAAAGAGAAGAAACTGAAAGTGAGGTTCCCGCCGGTGAGGGGCCTGCTGCAGAGGAGGGGGCAGTTGAAGAGGGAGCGCCCGGTGAGGAGTTTGCCCTGGAGGAGGCTTTAGAGGAGGAGGGAGTTTCTGAAGAGGGAGCGCCCGGTGAGGAGTTTGCCCTGGAAGAGCCGCTTGAGGAGGCGTTTTTAGGAGAGGCACCGTCAGAGGAGGAGATGTCAGAGGAGGAAGGTGCAGCTGAAGAAGGGTTCGATTTACCTGAAGATTTTGATATAGGCAGCCTTGACGTAAAAGAGGGACTGCCGGAAGGACTTTTTAAAGATGAAGCAGCTCCTGAAGCAGAAGAAGAAGAAATAAAAGGTCCCGGAACCGGGGAAACAGCTATTGAAGAAGAGGCTGCTGCTGTACAACCCGAAACCGGGGAACCTACTCTTGAAGATTTCGAGATGCCGGAACTCGAAGAGATCGAAAGTATTGAAGAGGCCGGGGAGCCGGCCGTATTAGAGGGAGAGGAAGAACTACCCGGCATCGAATCTTTCGAAAAGGAAGGTGCTGCAGCGGAAATTGAAGAAGAGGAGAAACCTCCTGCAGCGGTTCCGGAAGAGGAGGAGTTAGAGCTGTCTGAATTAGGAGAGGGCGGGCTGGAGGAGATGGTTTTACCGGAAGAACAGGTAGAACCTGAAGAGGTATTGGAAGCGGAAGAGATTGAGGAGGTGCCTCCGGAAGAGGAAGAGCTTGAAGAATATGCGGAGACACCTTCTGAAGAGCGCGAAGGCGTGCCTGTTTCTGCGGAAGAAATCGAAATCGAATTAAGTGATGAAGATGTAGTTCTAATAACGACAAAATTAAAACAGCTTAGTCCGGTAGTGGCTTCCCATGTGAAAGATTTGATCGTAAAGGCTAGCCTGCCTTTAGATTCAATGAAGAGATTACTGGAGCTGCTTATACTGGATGTCCCTGAAGACGAGATTGTACAGTATATTGAGCAGGCTACAGGCAAAAAGATAATCCGGCGGAAAATACCGGAAGTAATTCCTGCTGTGAGGAAACCGGGCCGCATTGCTGCCGCTATGGAAACGGTAGGACCGCTGGTAAGAGTTACCGGCCTTTCTGTTCTAATAATTGCGGTAATAAGTATAATCTTTATGCTGTTTCTGTATAAACCATTAAAAGCGAACAAGTATTATAAAGAGGGTATTGAATATATTAAACAGGAAAGCTACCCTCAAGCAGAGGAAAGTTTTAAAAAGGCAACATCAATATTAAAGAAGGCGAAAGAATACGATAATTTTGGATGGGAATATATGCTTTCTGGAAATTATGATGCTGCCATTCAAAAATATACCGAGGGGATGGCTGTAGATAAAAATGTAAAAAATATAGATATTCGTATTCACCTTGCGCTGCTTTATAATGTACTGAGTAAATATGACGAAGCAGGTAAACTGTATGACGAGATAATTGAAAAAAGACCTGCTAAATACGAGTATAAAAAGTTAAAAGGGCGCAATTTAATAGACTGGGGAGTGGAGGAAAACGAGCGGCTTGACCAGGCCTACTTAATATTTAAAGAGGAATTTTCAACGGATCCGAAGAACAGTGACGCGCTTTCTCAAATGCTTTATGTAAATATTCTACAAAAGGACACTCAGAACATAGACTATCTGTACAATTTATTAAATGAAAAATACCCCCAGCAAGTTGATAAAGAGGTTGATACAGAACTTGCAGCGTATTATATATCAGTCGAGAAGCTTGAACCTGTATGGGATATCCTCGCGGAAGTGATAAACCGTTTTCCAAAATTCCCCATGGCTTACCTTACTTTTTCACGGTATTTTAAAGAAATCGATAATAAAGACAAAGAAGAGTACTTTTTAAATAGAGCAATTATGTTTGAAAAGGAGAGGGAACTTAAATTTCCATGGGATAAAAGGGATAGAACCCTTTTATCGAATGCTTATAATAACTTAGGTGAGCTATACGCCCGTATGGAACTTCCAGGAAAAGAAGCAGAATCGATTAACTATTTTAAACAGGCAATTGAAGAAAATAGTGATAATGAAGTGGCCTATTTTAACCTTGCTCAGGCATATTTTTATAAAGAGAAAAATTATGATCTTGCCAGAAAGTACTACGAAGCCGCCCAAAAAATGGAATATGAAAATAATGATTTAAATTATAATCTTGGACTTTTATACTTCTATGATAAATCATTCAATAAGGCTCTAAATCAATGGGCGATACTTTCCGAAATAATGCCTAGTAATCCGAACATAAAGTTTGCTATGGGAAGTGCATTTCTACACCTTGAGAAATACAATCCTGCTCTTGGTGAGTTCCTGATGTTATCAGAAATATATGATGATCTAATCAAAGAGCTGGGGAATATAAAACCGTGGCGTGCCTACCATAAACGGATTTTACTCGGCGCATCTTCAGTCTATAGCAACCTCGGAGTTGCGTATCAAAAGATGTATGAAGTCACGAAAAATTCTGAGCACCAAAAAAATAGCCTTGTTTTTCTCTATAAAGCCGGAGAATTAGCTGATATTATTGGTTTGGACTGGGGTTCTGTTCAATATAATATAAATTATATAATGCATCCGGAAGTAATACGCGGTGGTATGGCAGTAAATGATAGTATTAGTGATAATTACAGGTTTGTTGTCCAATAATGGCCGCTCGTTTCTTCGCCAACAGGAATCAAAATCTTTCCAGTATACCCTTTCAATTTAATTTCTTGCTCAATCTGATGAAAATGATTATATTTCTGTCTGCAGATACCAGGAATTACAAGAGGCAGGAGCTTATTATGAGGATCAATTTGATAGGAAATAAAATTGGAATGACCCAGATATTTGATGAAGAGGGTAAAGTTGTACCTGTAACTGTTTTGAAGGTAGGTCCATGTTATGTGGTCAATAAAAAAACTGAAGTAAAAGATGGTTACAGCGCACTCGTACTCGGATACCAGGATGTTGTAGAAAGAAAAGTCAGAAAGAGTGAGCTGGGGCTTTATAAAAAGTCAAAGGTATCTCCAAAAAAGATCATGATAGAATCCCGTGTATTAAAAGAAGAGCTTGATAAATATGAAATAGGACAGGAGATCGGAGTTACCATATTTAAAAAAGATGACTTTGTTGATATTGCGGGAAAATCAAAAGGAAGAGGTTTCACAGGTGTTATAAAAAGACACGGTATGTCAGGTGCGAACAGCAGCCACGGGACACACGAATATTTCAGGCATGGCGGTTCAATTGGGGCTTCTGCTTATCCCGGCAGAGTATTCAAGGGTATGAAAATGCCTGGAAGATATGGTGGAAAAAGGGTGAAAGTTCAGAGCTTGTCGGTCGCAGGCATCAAAGCCGAAAAAAATATTATACTCGTAAAGGGTGCAGTTCCAGGGCCAAACCGAGGATATATAACAGTATCGCATGCTGTCAAAAAACATGCCGTTTAGAAATAAACCTCCTTATTTTAACAAAACTAATCAGGTTAATAATCGGGAGGTAATTCCCGCCGGATTTTATCTAAATGACTATTGCCAGACCTGGTATTGATAATTATTTTTTAAATATCGCATTAATGGTTTCAAGCAGAGCAACATGCTTGAGGCGGAAAGTAGGCTCCGTTATAGTGCGCGGAAAGCAGATTGTGTCGACCGGGTATAATGGCGCACCGCAGGGAATGGAGCATTGCCTTGATATTGGATGCGCAAGGGAAGGAGTGCCTTCAGGAGAGCGTTCTGAACTTTGCAGGGGGGCTCATGCGGAACAAAACGCTATTAATTTTTCAGCACGGTATGGAATTGCCATTGAGGGGGCTACTATTTATACCACTCATCTGCCCTGTTCATGGTGTGCGAAAAGTATAGTAAACGCGGGAATCCGCAGGGTTGTCTTTTTCCATGATTACCCGGATCCTCAAACAAAAGGCATCCTCAGCCTGGTAAAACTTGAAAAGATTAAAAATTATTATACTATTCTCATATAATAAACAGGTTATCCACAATGGATTATCTTATCAAAAATGCAGTTTTTTATACACGGTATTTGATGTCATTTTCTAATTACTTGTATTTTATAGAGATATACGGATTTTCGATTAATTCTTGACATAATTGGGCTAAAATCGATGATATTGAATAAAAAATCGGGATAAACCATATCGGGAAAATAGCCCTGGTTGCATAAAAGTAATGGGTTAAAGAATGTTCTCAATAACATTAGCGGAGATTGGGGAAATTTTGAATTATTAACAGTTTATCCACAGGGAAAAAACTTGCGGCAATTTCGATTTGATATTAAAAGTGTAGTAATAACTCTGATTATAACTAATGTTGTAATATTTTTCATATCAAATTTTAGTCCCCCTCAAATAAAGAATCTTATATTTATACTCTTTTCACTCTTACCTGTTAAAGTCAGTTCTAACGGTTGGTTCTGGCAGTTCCTGACCTATATGTTCTTGCATGTTAATTATATACATATCTTTTTCAATATGTATGTTCTTTTTCTTTTTGGAAGACCCCTTGAACAGAGATGGGGAGGGAAGGAGTTTCTGTCTTTTTACCTAATAACCGGAATAGGAGCAGGAATTGCTTCATTTTTTTGGTATACATTAAGGTCTCCAAATACTTTCATAATAGGTGCGTCAGGTGCAATCTACGGAATTATTCTTGCCTTTGGAATGGAATTTCCCGAGACAGTACTGCTTCTCTTTTTTATTATACCGATACGGGCAAAGTATTCCGCATTGATTTTTCTAGGAATTGGGCTTTTCATAGATATGCTGGGTAGAAAAACTATGGGCCAACATATTAATATAGCTCATTTTACCCACTTCGCCGGGATTTTATTTGGTTATGTCTACTATGTACTGAGAATCAGAGGGAAGTATAGGGGAGGGCGGCTCAAAGTCAAGAGGAGGATTGAAAAAGCTGTTCATAAAAAGAGAAGTATGATTTCAGAAAAAAAGCTCGAACGAATTACACAAACGGCACTGAATATAAAAGAAATATTAGGGCAGGGG
>DAOVJS010000181.1 GCA_030673105.1 Spirochaetota bacterium | reverse complement strand
TGCAGAATTGTAACGCTTTCTTAACGCGGAGTGTTGTAATTCCTTCCCTGAAAATCTCCTTTCCGATGTAATCGGAAGCGCCGTTGAAAAAAAGTAAAGCAGAATCCTTGATTGCTCCCTCTGTATCAATTATCCCGTAACGGCACCCTTCAAGCCTGGAAATGTATTTCAATATCTTATTTATTTTCGGGGCATCAAACCCCGATATATCGATATAACTGAAAACGTTTTTAGCGGCACTCTTTATTGTTTTCTTAATTTCAGCACATGGAAGATACTTCAATGTAATATTCCTGCTATTTTTAACACTTTTAAAACAGGTATCAATGGTTTTCAGGTCTGAGAATACGATAACTTCCATATATTGTCCCGATTTCACACCATCTGACCGGTGTTACAATTTTAACCTCACCTGACAGGTTCCTGTTCCCACAGCAGCTCATACCGATAGAGAGATTGAGCTCCGCCGGCTTTAAACGGCTTCAGCTGTTCGGTTAGAATATGATCAAGCGTGAGATAGACGCTGCTGCTGAAAGTCACGTTGTCCGGCTTCGTATGTTTTGACTCAATCTCAACGATTTTTTTAATGGTATCGCTGCTGATATCTTCAAAATTATGTCTGTACTGACACGGGCCGCTGTGGACAGCAATTCGAACCCTGAGCCGTTCATCCATCCTGCAGCCGACCATATTATATATAAACAGTTCATGGATAATCTCCATAGCACTCAGGACAGCCGAATTATTCTTCTGGGAGAAATAAAACGCGGCCAGGCCGCCGTCCCCTTCCCAGTTCCATATGCGTCCGTTTCTTTTTTCGCCCGCGTTCTGTACTATATTCCGAAGGTCTGTATAGGTAGATTTAATTATCTCATCCGGGTATTTGCGGACAAGATCCGAATTGCCCACTATATCAATACAGAGGAAAGTTAGTACATATTCCTCACCTTCACGAAGAACACCCCAGTTTTTTGTCCTCCTGACCCTTGGGTCCTCTACAAACATTTCAAATTCTTCATCATAAAGAAATCCAGCCTTTTTAATCTCTGACAGGATTTCACGAAGATGAGGAACTCTATACCTGCGGCCCATTAAGCCTGCATGGCCGATCTTTATAAGAAGGTCAATAAACGGAAGAAATAATTCACTATCTCTAATGTCTTTGACTATCTGCTTTGCTGCGGTTTTGTTCGGTATTGGAACATTCTGACGAAAACCTGAACTTTTATATAAATCATAATTGCGCAGCAATCTTCTTACAAGGTGCGTCATGGTTCTGACATCCATCGATTCAGCAAGTGCTCTCGCAGCTAAATGCATGAGCCAGCCGCTCACCTTCATAATAAATACTCTCCGAAAAAAATATTATGTTATCAGCAGACATACTAAATGATAAATTAAAAAAAACACATTTTCAAATTTAAAACCCTTTTCTCTCCATCTCGCCCCATTCTCTTTTTTTCGTAAAGAATTTGAAAAATCCCAGGATCCTGAAAAACAGGTTCATCTGACGGTAAAAGAGGTTTTCCAAAAAAGAGGCAAATAGCTTTATCAGGAAATGATGAAACCGGAGCGTTGTACCTATACCGTAATGCTCCATTGTTATTGCTAATGCTGAATGGACAACGTTGTAGAACCATGTAACGAATAAGAAGTAGAGCACGTTATTCAACGTCAGGGTCTTAAAAACTACTCCCGCGATCAGCACCAGATAGCCTATGACTTCAAAAAAAGGCGGAATAATTTCAGAAAATAAGTGAAAGGGAATGGAAAAGAGCCCGATTATACCGTATTTTGGATTAAAGATCATGTCTCTATTGTCCACAATACTTTCAATAAGCCCCATCTGCCAGCGGACCCGCTGGTTCTTCAGTATCTTTACAGTTGAAGGTATCTCAGTCCAGCATACTGTATCGGAAACAAAGGTCACCTTGTATTTCTTTTTTTCCCTTCTCTTCAATTTATGGAGCTTAACAACCAGCATCATGTCTTCACCCAGGCTTTTTTTCCTGTATCCCTCTACGTTTAGTACATCTTCTTTTTTAAAAAGACCGAAAGCGCCTGATATGATTAAAAGGGAATTTATAACTGAAAGGCCCAGTCTGCCCATGAAGAAAGCCCGCGCGTATTCAATACTCTGAATTATGACAAGAATATTTTTTGTGATTTTCTCATTCAGCAATCTTCCCATCTTTATGTCTGCACCGTTCGCGGCCTTAACCACCCCGCCTACAGCCGTGGTCCTTTCCGGGTCATTGATAAAAGGGAGGATCAGCTTTGCGAGGGAATCTTCGCCGAGAATGGTATCGGCATCAACAGCGCAGAAATAGGGGTAGTGCGATACATTGATACCCGCGTTGAGGGCGTCGGCTTTTCCGCCGTTTTCTTTATCAATGACCACAATATTCTTATACTCTTTCGAAGTATATATTCCCCTTATTTCTTCAGTGTTTATTACCTTTCTGAATATGTAGTCAGTCTTCAGCAAACTGAAGGAATCTTTTAAAACTTCGAGAGTATTGTCCTTTGAACCGTCATTAACGATGAGCAGCTCGTACTGCGGGTACCTGACGAACAGAAGCGAGCGGATACTCTCAACAATTGTTTTCTCTTCATTGTAAGCAGGCAGAATTATAGAAACAGGAGGCAGGAGCCGGAACTTAAACGCCTGATCAAGATCAAAGGCAAACCGGCTTTTTTTACTCCTGTTTATCTCGGTTATTGAAAGAAAGAGAATAAACAGGTATATAGTATTGAGCAGGAAAAAATAGAGTACGACAAATGTTATTACTGCAAGCAGGACAGTATCCATCCTATGCCTTCCCGCTATCTGAAATCATTGTGTGTATGAACTCACATGAATCACTGTAGTTACCCAGAAGCTCTTTATACCCTTTATTTATAAGCGCCCAGATAATTTCTGACGCCTCCCCTTTTTTTTCACTGTCGCCGCTCATTATATCCGTTACAGCCTGCTCAACCACACCGCTCTCTTCCAGAGTCTGTACTATCATATCACGCGCGTATCTGTCGTCTGTATCCAGACACGCGAGAAGAGAATGAATTCCAATTTTCCCGAGTTTGCCAAGAGCTCCGGCCGCGTTCTTCCTGATAAACCAGTTCCTGTCCGTCAGCATTGGTATCAACTTGAACACCGCTCCCTTAATTGTCATCTCTCCGACAATATTGCAGGCAACAGCCCGGATCTGCCATACCTCATCAGAGAGCGCGTCTAAAACAGTTTTCAAAGCGGACAGATCATTGACCTTTCCGATCGCAATAAGCGCGTTTATCTTCACGTCTAAATTGCCGCTTTCCGTGTACACATTTATCAACTCCTTGAGGCTCCCTGCCAGCTTTAAACTTGCTGCGACTTTAATAAGCAGAAGGAGTTTATTCCGGGGAAGGAGATCCAGTTTAAAATAGGGCTTAATCTCTTTATATATCTGTTCCCCGAAAAACGGCAGTATTGCCGCGATGAGCCACGCGTGGGCATAAGAACTAACCCTGAAAAAGCGCATGATCGATTGAACCGTGTGTATTTCACCTATTTCGCCCAGCGCAATAATCGCGGAAGACGCGACCCTGGAGTTGGAATCAAAAAGCACGAGTGTTAAATTATCAACTGTCCTTTTTGACCTCAAAAGCCCGAGCATGTAACACGAGCGCATCCTTTTTGATGAAAAAATGCTGACCAGTCCCTTTTTTATTACGTCAATCAAACCGAGCCCGGCTACCGCTCTCTTCATGTGTTTTTGTTTTTCACCTGTTATTAAGGAAATTATTGTTAAAAAGGCATCGATCAGGACTTCACGCTGAAGCCTCCTGTATTGGATATCTTTACCCTGTATTTCTTTAAACATGTACCTGTACAGGATGTCAAATATTGATCTCCTGGCAAGTGATTTGATCCTCTTTATAAAAATATTTAGAAAAAAAATAAACAACGAAGAAATTATGTACGTAAGACATAAAGCAAAGAGTATAGCGGATGTTTGAAAGGTCACCCTGCTGAGAATTAATAATAAGTGTTCCATTACCATTTTATAATGAAATTATTACTGATCTGATGAGTTCTCCCACTCCCGTTTCCACGTAAAGTTTCATGCAAAGCGTAACCAAGTGAAAATTCAAACTTTTCCTTTAAAGTATAACTTATCCCGGCTCCAATATCAAAAATCCTCCGGTCCTTATCCTCGACCTCAACATCACCGCCGTAGTTAAGAAATACATATAGAGGATTCTTATTGTAGTATTCAAGGTTCAGCGTTAATCCAATAGTACCGGGCTTATAACCTGTTGTGTAAATATTTTGATTATAATCCAGGGACACATAAGTTATATCGGAGAAATACTTCTGCAATTCGGGATTTAATGTAAAGAGAGTCTCTCGAGTCTCACCGGTACCGTAAACCTCTATATACTTCCCAACCTCAGTTTTGAAATTGAATCCGCCGACTATCAGGTACCGGAAGCTGTAGTTAACTCCCAGCTCGGTACTGAAGCCCGGTGAAAAATCAGGAGCGGGAGTTAATGATAAACCCCCGAGAAGATAGAGATTTTCAAATCCTTTATAAGAAGTGGAAAAAGATAATGTCAGGTCATTGGTATTATCACTAAATATATATACGTATTCAATGAGAAAGTTAAAATCCCAATTATGTTTGTAATGATAGGTTAAACCGGGGCTTGCCGTGATACCCAAACTTTTATCGGAAAAGATAGACCATGTTAAATTTAATATTGAAACTTCATATGTTTTCAGTGTTTGGATATCTCTCAGAAACCTCATAGCCTCTTTGTTGCCGGGATCCAACTGCAGAACCTTATTGTATTCCTCTTTCGCAGCTTCCCTGTCATCCATATTAAGATATACCTTTCCAAGGTTCAGCCGG
>DAOVJS010000116.1 GCA_030673105.1 Spirochaetota bacterium | reverse complement strand
GGTTGTTTAATAAATATAACAGGATAGTTCTTTTTGTTAACAGGAACAATAAAAGGGCACTGCATCTTTATAAAAATGTGGGATTTCGACCGGTTGGAGAACTTGAGCAGGTGTTTATGAGGTAAGGGAGCTTATAAAGGCTACAGCATTATAATCGTCAATTGCGCTTGACACAGGCGTGTGAGAACTGTTCTTCAAGCATTTCACGGCGTCTTTTAACATATTTGAAAAGTATCCCGTGCTGCTGAATCCGGCTGTCTCTTTTTTCTTTAATGAGTTTACGCCCTCATAGTAGGGACTGGTATCACTCGCATATTCTTCGTACAGGCCGTTTCCGATTTTTATTCTTCCTGAAGCAAAACTGAGATCAAGCTCAAATACAAGATGATTCCTTCCGGCCCCCACCTCAATAATACAGGGGACGTGCCCGGCGCTGCTGAATATAAAGGAAGTTCCACTGCTGCGGTTCAGACTTCCGTGAACACTGGTCTTTTTCAATTTCGCGGTAGTAAGGAACTGGATAATATCAACAAGATGTGTCCCATCATGAAGTAATACTTTATATAATTTTTCATTTTGCTCTATATATAATTTTGAGTATATGGATAAAAGGCTGCCGAAGGTTTTATTTTTAATGTGTTTTTTTACTAAAACATAATCCTTTGAATATCTTCTTTCGTGGTTTGTTAAAATAATCATTTTAACGGAACGGTGAATCCTGGCAATTTCGAATGCGTCATCGCGATTTTCCGCCAGAGGTTTCTCACAAATAGCGAGCTTAACATTATGGTACAGTGCCTTCTCAACCATCTCGAGATGTGTATCAGGAGGTGTTGCTATGTGTAAAATGTCGAGATTTTCTTCCTTTAACATGTCATCAATTTTTGAGTATACACGATGGCAGTTCCACCGTTTTATGAATAACTTCTGCCTGTTTTTAGCTATGTCACAACCGGCTGCAAGCACGCAGTCAGGATTCAAGGCAATCGCGCCGGCATGGGTGCACGGTTTTTCCCTGTACCTGTCATCCTCTAAAATGCTTCCAATTCTTCCTAATCCAACAATTGCATTCCTGGTTTTTTTCATCGCGTACATAAACGATAATGCCATTAGTTCGTCAGGTTTATTTGATAATAATTTAATCCAAATTCATGAAAAGGGGTACGAGGAAGTTTTTTAATCCTGGAAGGCGGGGACTTTTTTAGTGTCATAATTATGCAGTCGATGACATGAAAACATATTTTCGTAAAGATTTTCCGGTATATCGGAAAAGGTGCCCATTCGAGATGGTCCGAATAAAGGGTCATCGCCGTGGCAGTCACTTCCTGCAGTGATCAGGAGATTGTACTTTTTTGCAAGTTCTGAATAATACCCTGTTTCTTCAGTTGAGTGTACAGGACAGAAAACCTCAATACCATCAAGTCCCCATTCAACATACTGGCGGATATGCGATTCGGTATGCAGTAAAAACCCAAGCTTTCGCATTAATGTGTTCTCCGCACCTCCCGGATGCGCGAGAACAGAGTATCCACCTGCGTTGTGAATCATTCTTATTGCATCGTATACCGGCCAGGGTGCGAAATCTGAGAATCGTATTTCCAGCCGGTTAAGGGCTTCGAAAAATGCAGAAAGTGTGCGTTCTTTATGGTTTGAAAATAAATCATGCGAAAGACGCTTGATAAGGTGGAGGGAGTAGCATGTATGCAGGGATGGCGCGATGAGGTCCTCCAGCCCGAAAGTTATGCCCTGAGGTCTGAATATCTCTAACAGCATTGTTGTGTAGGCCTGGTCAAGGTTCTGAACACGCGTAATATGCTGCTGTATGGAAAAATCACCGGGATCAACATAAAAACCGAGAATATGAACAACTTTTCCTTGATGTGCGAGGGTCAGCTCAATTCCAGGGATAAAGGGCATGCGTCCGGCGGCTGCCTGAGCTCTTTCCACCTGCTCTTCACTGATAAAGTCATGATCCGTGATAGTAGCAGCATCAAAACCCAGCCCGCGTATCATACTGATTCGTTCTTCAATAGAGATGGCCCCATCAGAACAGTCGGTGTGGCAATGTGCGTCCAGTTTCATGGTAAAATCCCCTGATTCAATTACGATATATAGGCAAACAAACCTGTAAAATTAATCAATGCAAATGACCGTTTAAATTACTCTTCGATGTCGAGCTCTTTCAGCCTTTCAATCCTGCTTTCCGCTTCCTTAATATTTTTCCTTGCGAGCTTATTGTATTTATCGATCTTCAGAATTTTTTCCCACTCCGCTTTAGCTTCTTTGTAATTTTGCAGTCTGAACAGATCCATTCCCCTGAAATAGATGTCCAGGATCTCCTGGCTGTAAGAGCCCGGGTCCTTCATCCCCGCCTTGGACAGCTGTATGTAGTCCTGGACTTCGATATAATTGTCATCAAGCTCCGCAACGTCCTCGAACTCGTCAAGGGCCTCCTGGTACTGTCCGTCAGAGAAAAACTGCAGGCCCCTCGCATACCCTTCCGATTTGAGGGTCTCGTCCCTCATCCGATTCTTGTGATCCAAGCTGAGACCCGACAGCACGCGGTCGTGCCGCGTGTTGAGGTCTTCGACGTCTGCCTCGTGCTCCTCGGTGAGCCGGTTTATCTCCTTCTCCTTCTCCTCCTTGAGCTGGTTTATCTCCTCCTCCTTTTCCTGCCCTTCCGATATGAGCGCCGCCTCTTTTTTGGCGTACTCATCTTCGATCCGCTGTTCCTTCTCCTTGTACTGCACGTTGAGGTCTGCGGTGTCTGCCTTGTGCCGCGTGTTGAGGTCTGCGACGTCTGCCTCGTGCTGCACGTTGAGGTTTTCGATCTCCTCTTTGTAGCGTTCGGTGGTTTCTTCGATCGCGGTGTCGATCAACACTTGTATCTCTTCCTCCCTCTCTTTTTTCTGCTCGTCAACGCTCTTCCCGAATCTGTAGCTGAGTCCGACTCTCATAAGAAGTTCAGCGGGTCCCTGCCATTCAGAGTCCTCGAAGGTGACAGCGTAATCGATTCCGAACCCTCCCCTCTCTCTGCCTTCCTTTCGGGATTTTTGAAATAGACGCACACCGAGCCCGACAGAAATTCCTACAGGAAAGTTTATGTACTGCGGAGAAAAGTTTTTATACCCGGCCCTGATCATCAGGGTTTCAGAAAATGCAAGCTCGGTGCCGAAGCTGAAATCGTAGAGAAACCCCCCGGGAACAGGGTTGTAATTATCTGTATAAAACCTGGAATCAAGCGCAAAAGATAACCTGGTTTTTTTCTTCTCGGTAATCAAAAAATTTGTTGCCAATCCGGCTTTGTAAATACGTGTGTTTTTCTCAAACTCTTCATCCAGTTTGATTCCGGTACCATACGCATCCTGAACAACCAGACCCAGGGAGAGCCATGGAAGTTTGGGTGGGTTGTAATATGCGCCGACGTCAAAACTTGCGCCTGTTCCCCTGTAATCTGTGATTTTCATCTGCTCGATTTTAGCTGTCGCTCCCAGCCCGAGGCCGAAACTGAAGTTATAGCCGTAGGATAGAAGTATCTGATAATGGATGTAATTGGTGTCGGCGCCGGTGATTGGCGACGCATTTTCATCATAGGACTCTATACCGTTTGTATAGATACCTATCGCGCCTATACCCAGCGTTCCCAGGTTCGTTGTGGGATTTGTATAAAAACCGGCAAAGTAATAGGTGTCGGCAATTGTGCGGGTTCCGAAGAGCGATATTTCTTTATACTGATTGAAAGCCATTGCCCCGGGGTTCCAGTATGCAAGGGTAGGGTCATTGTCCATTGCTATGAAAGCTCCCCCCATTCCGAGCGCTCTGAGCCCTACGCCGAACGAGAAGATGTTGTCAACCCCGCCGGTTTCAGCAAAGCTAAATGCCGTAAACAGCAGGAACACCAACGGCAGCATAAAGATTACTCTTATTATCTTCATTACCATAATAAAAAATATACCACACTATTAAAGAATTTCTATATATTTCATCCTTATTAAAAGGGCCTGTTACCCCGGTTTTTCCGGAAGGCTTTCTCTCTCAGGTGTCCCAGTCGCCCACAAGATTGATCTCCCTTTTGAGTTTTATCCCTTTTTTTTGTTTTACCTCGTTTTCGATGAATTTTATCAATTTATAAACGTCCTCTGCCCGGGCCTTTCCACTGTTAATGATAAAATTTGCGTGCTCCCTGTAGATTTCAGCGTTACCGATTCTTTTACCCTTGAGTCCCAGTTCTTCGATGATTTTACCTGTTGGGATCCCAATCCTGTGATCGTTTTTAAAAATGCATCCCGCATTGGGAAAGGCGTACTGCCCTTTTCTTTTTCTGTCGTTTCTGATTTCTTCAATTGTCGACTGTATGGTTTTTACATGTCCCTTTGAGAGTTTGAATAAGACCTTGTAAATGTAGAATGTTCTTTTCTGAAAGATAGATTTTTTATATGCGAATCCAAGCTCACTTTTTTTCAGCAGAGTTTCTCTAATGGTTCTATGTTTCCTTTTTAACGCGTGAACCTCTTCCACAATATCCGAGAATGCGCTTGCGTACGCCCTTGCGTTCATGAACAGAGCCCCGCCCACACTGCCCGGAAGGCCGGCGGCAAATTCAATACCGGTAAGCGCGTGCTTCAGGCTTTCCTCAACAAGCCTGTCAACAGTGACTCCACATTCTGATATGATTATATTCCCCTTTACCTCAAGTTTACTGAGCCTTTTTGTGTTAATGACAAGTCCTTTATACCCGCTGTCATGAACAAGGATATTGGAGCCTCCCCCGAGGGTGATAAAGGGTATGTTATTCAGCAGGGCCCATTCCAGAGAATTCTTATAATCCGACAGACACATCGGTTCAATATAGTACAGGGCAGGCCCCCCGATATTAAATGTGGTGAACGGGGCAAGGAGTACGCCGGTTAAAAGCTTATTTTTAAAATTTTCAGTCATAACTTTTTACCTGTTTATTATAATCGTCCGCATATATTTAATCATGATAAATTCTGGTGTTTGAGCGGGATTTTTTTTAAGTTTGTTTATACTCTTATGTGAAATATGGTCTGTGCTATCTCAAAGTAGATGAGGAGGGCGGTCACATCGACTATTGTTGAAATAAAAGGACCGGCAGAGATTGCGGGGTCGATCCTGAATTTTTTTAGTATTAGAGGGAGGACCGTGCCGATAATATTTGCCACTATTACACTTATAAAGACAGCAATTCCCACCACAATCCCGATGAAGGGATCAACATCAATAAAACGGGCCCTGATAAAAGAAAAACTTCCTAAAATTATACCTAAAAACCCGCCCATGAGGATTTCTCTTAAAAATATTTTAATAAAGTCTTTCATTTCAATTTCGCCGGTAGCCAGGCCGCGAATGATGAGTGTGGCAGACTGCATACCGGTATTTCCGCAGGTACCTGTAAGCATCGGTATAAAAAATGCCAGCGGAATAACGATCTGCAGGATATCAGAATAATTTTTTAACACGAATGAAGAGAGGTATGATGCGATGAGCAGAATAACCAGCCAGAGTGCCCTTTTTCTGCCCAGCACTAAAAACTTCGTGTTGAAATAGGGCTCATCGGTTGCTTCAATACCGGCCATTTTGTGAAAGTCTTCTGTCGCTTCCTCATGGATGACATCTACAACATCATCTACCGTTATTATCCCCACAAGTTTCTTATCTTTGTCGACAACAGGGAGCGCCGTGAGATCGTATTTTGTGAGGACCTTTGCCACATCCTCCTGATCGTCTGTGGTATTCACGCACACAAAGTTGGTTGTCATTATCTCCTGTATCGCTGTATCAGGACCTGCAAGAAGAAGGTCTTTCAGACTCACAATGCCGATCAGGAATCCTTTCCTGTCAACGACATAGGAGTAGTATATTGTTTCCTTGTCAAGACCGATGTTTCTTATTGTCTGTATGGATTCTTCCGCCGTACTATCCTTATTTAATTCGATGAATTCAGGGGTCATGAGCCTTCCGGCTGAGTCCTCAGGGTAGTTGAGCAGCCGGTTTACTATTTTTCGTTCTTCAGGCAAAAGAAGGCGTATGAGTCTTTTTACCATTTCATCGGGCAGTTCATCAAAGAGCTCCGTTATGTCATCAGGGTCCATCTCCTCCATTATTTCCTTTACCTTGTCCATTCCGAACTGTGAGAGCAGCTCTTCCTGGTCTTCATGTTCAAGGTGCGAGAACACCTCGGCGGCTGTTTCCTTATTGAGGAGGCGGAAGACAATAACACGCTCGCTTGTTTCCAGGGGCTCGATGATCTCTGTTATATCCTGGGGTATTACTTCCATTAAAAGATTTTTAAGATCAAAGAGCCTCTTTTCCCCGAGCATTGCTTCTATTTTTTTACTTTCTGTCTTAAAGTCAGCAGTCATTTGTAAAGACGTCCTGAAGGTTTTAGTCCTCAACCGCAATAAATATTACTATATTTTTCCGGATAGTCACGATAATTTGTCCCATGGGGAGGTACGTTCTTTGAAAGATAGTGATATAGATGCGGTAATTAATATTTTAAGGGAAGAATGCGAAAAGTGGCAGGAGCCGATCGTTACTGAAGTTTCAAGGAAACACGATCCTTTCAGGGTACTCATATCAACACTCATCTCACTCAGAACGAAGGATGAGGTGACGAGAGCCGCTGCGTCAAGGCTCTTTCAGCTTGCCTCGGGCCCGGCTGAAATGGCGCGGCTGAAAACAGAAGTTATTGAAAGAGCAATTTATCCCGCCGGGTTTTACAGGACCAAGGCGAAGAACATTGTCAGTACCTGCAATCTTCTCCTTGAAGAGAATGGAGGCAGGGTGCCGGATGAGATCGATGAGCTGCTGAAGCTGCCTGGAGTTGGGAGGAAAACCGCAAACCTCGTTGTAACGCTGGGTTATGGAAAACCCGGCATATGTGTGGATACACATGTTCACAGGATATCGAACAGGCTCGGATATGTAAAAACTAAAACTCCCGAGAAAACAGAGTTCGTCCTGCGCGAAAAGCTGCCCGGTCGCTACTGGATTGAGTATAACGATCTTCTTGTTACTTTCGGACAGAACTTATGCGCCCCTGTATCGCCCTTCTGTTCACAGTGCCGGCTTTTTTCCTGCTGTGACAGGGTCGGGGTGATAAGGAGCAGGTAATATTGTCTTCGGCATGGTTACATCGGCATAATTTTCACATGTCAGGCAAAAGTTGCATGGTAGTTACATAACACCTTTACCGCTCTCTTTATCATAGACCAGCACACCGTCCTTTATGACCTTCTTGACAGTGCTTACACCTGTGCGGTAGGGAATAAAATTGTATGAGGGATACTCAAGGACTATAAGGTCACCATTTTTATTGACATCGATACTGCCGATGGTATCAGCTTTCCCCAGGGCTGCCGCCGCGTTGATAGTCAGGGCTGTAACTGCCTCTTCTATGCTCATATCCATATAAAGGGCTGCAAGGGCGAAAACAAGGGATATGGACTCACTGAAGCATGTCCCGGGGTTCATGTCAGTGGCCAGCGCCACCGGGAGGTTGTTATCAATCATATACCTGGCCCTTGCGCAGTGCTCTTTTAAGCAGAAAGCCGTTCCAGGAAGTAGTGCGG
>DAOVJS010000075.1 GCA_030673105.1 Spirochaetota bacterium | reverse complement strand
GCCATCCAACAATAATTAGAGATCTCATGATGTTATCAAGACTCCGCCCGAGTGCAGTAACGATGGCCATCGCAAGGATAAGCGTCGGGAGAGACATAAATATATCCACAATCCGCATGAAGTACTGAACATAGACTGGTCCATCGAGACCATAGGTTCTTATGATACTGTCAATATCACTCAGCTGCTTAATGTCTTTTATGGAACCTATCAGCCTGACCTGAGGCAGTATCGTACGCCCTGTGGGGATCAAGGCTTTAGTGGTTAATTATCCATTGTTAAACTGAAGAGAATGTTGACATTAGTATTTCCTGATTATATAATTGTATAAAACTGCCGGCCTTACTAGATGCTAAAAAAAGCAGCACACTTTATTGTTCATCACAGAACTCCTATCATCATTACAGCAGGTCTCCTCACAATAATTTTTGGTTATTTTGCTAAAAACGTAAAGCTGTCATCAGACCTCATCAGCCTTGTCCCTGAAAATAATAAGGAGCTCATCGCCTTTAACAGGACATTGAATAAGTTCGGGTCATCCACCTTTGTCATGATAAGCGTTAAATCCGATAACGCATACTCTCTGGCAACCCTGACAAAGATAAAAAAGATTTCTAACGAGATTAAAAGACTGCCGGAGATTGCCGAAGTACTGGACCCTTTGAACGCTACTATTTTTAAATATCTCTTCGGAATGGTGGTAATCAAAAAAAGCCTTCCGGGAGGTGAAATCCCTCAATCACAGGAAAAGATCGAAGAGTTTAAAAAGGAGATGCTCTCCGAACCTATTCTGAAAAACGTTGTGGTCTCGGAAAATGGAGAATCACTTGCCATCTACATACGGCTGAAAAAAGACCAAAACACAGAGTTTCTGCGTGAGAAGTTCCTGAAAATAATAGAACCCTACCAGGGGCCTGAAGAATTCTTTATGACCGGAAGGCCGATAATAGAAAACTGGGTAACGGAATATCTACGGCGAGACTCTATAAGGCTCGCTTTCCCGATCATAATTTTAGTGATAGTTGTCTTATTTGTCAACTTCAAATCGCTCAGGGGTATTTTTCTACCTATATCGATCATGCTGGGAAGCATTATATGGACACTCGGGCTCATGGGTATATTCAACAAGACAATAACCATAGTCGGTGTAATGCTTCCAACCCTGATACTTGTAATAAGCAGCTCGTACAGCATACATTTTCTAAACCAGTACTACAAAGACATCTACCTGGACCCGCATAAAAGGAGGAACATTGAAAAATCTATCATAAATATAGGAAAGACGATATTTTTAGCTGCTATAACAACTATCGCGGGATTCGCGGCCCTTACTATTAATAAGATAAAACCAATGTGGGAGCTTGGGATCTTTGTCCTCATCGGTGTATTTTTTTCCATGGTTTTAAGCCTCACCTTTCTTCCCGGGATGCTGACTGCTCTTAAAAAGCCTAAAAAAAAGCATCAAGCCTCCATCGAGGGCAGCAGAACGAATATTCTTTTTGAACGGCTGGGGACCTTTATCATAAAGAAGTGGAAATTAATCCTTATCCTATCAGTTGTCGTTGGAATATGGTCATGCCTGGGAATAAAAAATATCCGTGTTGATACGAGCTGGCAGAGGTGGTTTAAAAAGAAATCCGAAATACTCACGACTCAGAGATTTATAAAATCCAATTACGGTGGAATATCCACACTGAATGTGACTCTGGAAATAGACGACGGGTATGACCTTGATTTTAAAAATCTTGATACCCTAAAACATATAGATCAATTAGAGCAATGGATAAAGGAACATGGCCTTCTGGGCCAGTCGACATCCATTGTCGACTATATTAAACGGGCCAATCAGCTCCTGAATAAAAATAACCCGGAAATGTATAAACTCCCGGGCACCGATGCTGATCTTTTAAAAATCCTTCTCATGTTTAAAATGTCGGAGTTCACAAAAAGCCTCAGCAATGTCATCACAGAAGATTTCAAAAACGCGAACATCATTGTGCGAACATCAAGGATTGATAGACCGGATACTACAATATCTGAGTTCAAAAGATTCTTAAGAGACTTTAATGAGTATATTGAAAATAATACCTACAGCGGGATAACGGTGGAAATGTCGGGAATTGATAAAATATACGTTTCCCTCATTGATTATCTTGTGAAATCCCAGCTGTTCAGCATTGCCATAAGTGTTGTCATTGTATTTTTTATCATCGCCTTTACGTTCCGGTCATTTGTATACGGATTCTTCGGCCTCATACCGATTATATTCGGCCTGCTCTTAAACTTCGGAGCGATGAGCTATTTCCGGATACCTCTTGATTTTATAACATCGATGATCGCGAGTATAGCCGTCGGCCTCGGTGTTGATAACAGCATACATTACCTGATACGTTTTTCCAAAACCAAACACAGCCTTCCACTTCACGAGCGTATAAAATCAGCGCTTGTCAATTCGGGCATACCGATCTTCTTCACATCATTTACACTTATAGCGGGCTTTTCGGTACTGCTTTTTTCCAGCTTTAAACCGATCCTTTATTTCGGCCTTCTTATTTCAGTAACCATGCTGGGATGTTTAATAGGTGTTATTTTTGTTTTACCTGCCTTTATATACTTTGTAAAACCTGAAGCAATAATCAGGGGAAGAATAAAATAGCGCGGCCTCTGGCCGAAGCCAAAAGCTAATTTCTATGAATGTTTTAGTAACAGGGGCAAATAGCTTTATCGGAAGCCATTTATGCAGATTATTGATTCAAAAAAGACTTAATGTCTATGCTATGGTTAGAAAAACCAGCGATCTCACCCTGCTGAAAACCTTCATTCCCGGACTCGATGGAATCAATCTTGTTTACGGAGATCTCACAAATATTGAATCCTTGAGGAAAAATTTTATCAGCAAACATATCGTTTTTAATATTGCCGGTGTTAAAACCGGTCCAACGCAATTAGCATACGATAGTGTCAATGTTACAGGTAACAAGAATGTATGCGATGCGCTATTAGATGTTAATCCTAACGTAAAGCGCGTTATCATTATATCCTCTCTTGCATGTGCTGGTCCTTCTACATTGTGTAAGCCTAAAACTGAGGATATGCCGCCGGTGTACCTGGAGGGTGACCGTTACGGTTTCTCAAAGTGGAAAATGGAAAAAACTATAAAACCGTATATGCCCAAACTTCCAATAGTGATAGTAAGGCCGCCAATAGTGTTGGGACCTGGTGATGCTGCATCCCTGGGGCTCTTTAAACTCCCGAAATTGCGTATAAAATTGGTTCTGGGTGGAGAAATGCGGTATTATAGCATTATAGATGTTGGTGATTTATGTGAAGGTATATATCAAAGTGCGTTTCATCCGAAAGCTTCAGGAGAAATTTTCTACTTTACTGCCGGAGATCCGGTAGATTGGGGTACTTTACAGGAAATCATCAACGTTAAGGTGTTCGGGAAGAAATGCAACTCCTTATTAACTGTAAGCGTACCTCCCGGATTCATGCTTTTAGCAGGATCCTTTTTAGAAATTATAGGCAAGTTGAAAAAAACTACCCCCTTCTTTAACCGGTCCAAGATGGTCGAGTTAAAAGCAAGCGGTTGGACATGCAGCAGCGAAAAAGCCCAAAAACTCATCGGCTGGAAGCCAAAACACTCTGTCGAAACCACTGTTGAACAAGCCGGGAAATGGTACATAAAACAGAAAATGCTATAACCTGAACAGTACATTAAAAAAATTGTTGAAATAAAAGGCTTGAAAAATAGTAATTATGTTTGTAATTATAATAGATGGAAAAACGCGGCCTCACTTTAGGTGAAATGTCCTATGCAAGGAAAAAAATATATAAATTTACCTCTTTTAATATAATTTCATTTACCCTTCTCAGCGGAAACGCGATTATCCTTTTTTCTATGAGGCTTGATGCCGGCAGCTTCCTTGTTGGTTTACTCTCATTTTTTACTTACATCAGTTATCTCTGTATGCTCATAGGGCGCTCCATGGTGCAAAAATACGGAGTAGTAAAGCTGATGGGCAGGTTCTGGTTTATACGCCATTTAATGATGATTCCGGCTATTTTAACACCTCTTATCGCGGCACATGGTTTCCTGCCTGCCGCGCATGGCCTGATTGCGTTATGTGTACTCAGTTTCAATCTTTTCCGCGGCATTGCTATTACAGGTTACAATCCAATATTAGGTGAGGTTGTGCCGGAAAATCAGAGAGGAGCTTTTCTGGCAAACCTGCAGAAAATTCATCATACTGTTACACTTGCTGTAGGTATTGCCATGGCTCTATTTCTGGGCAGGGATGCCCCTCTTTATAGATATACACTTTTCATTCTTATAGGGATTATCTGCGGCTCTTACGCTGCTTTTGTTATTTTGAAAATCCCTGAACCGGGCCATGTCCGTGATACCCTTTCTGAGAATCTCTGGAAAGGCTTTTTATATGCCCTCAAGCGGGTACCTTTCAGGAAGTTTATTATAATCCACTTCCTCATTTCCATGGCTTCCTTCATGATTACTCCATTTCTTATTGTTTATGTTAAAAAGATTTATTTCCAGCCGGATAATTTGATTCTAATTTATACCGTTTTCGGCAGCCTGGGCGCCATTCTCATGGCACTTGTCAGCGGATTTATGATCGACAGGCTCGGGGCCAAACCTCTTTATTTTATTTTTACCTGTATAATCACACTTGCCCTGATACCAATTATTCTTTCACCTGATATAAGAAACCAAAAAATAATATGGATTTTTTCGTCTGCTGTTTTTTTCTTTCATTATATGGGAAGCCACGGAATACTCAATTCGGGGCAGACTTATTTTTTTGCGGCTATAAACCCTGAAGAAAGGCTCAACCTGGGAATTGTGTTCTTCCTGGCCAGGGGGCTTGCAGGCGGAATCGGGGCTCTATTCGGAGGGATTATCCTCGAATGGCTTCAAAACTTCTATCCCATCGGGAAGGTTTTCCAGATATATTTTGGATGTATATCCGCACTTTTTATCTTAATTCTCATACTCATCAGTAAAATGGAAAACCTCGGGGCTTACCCTATACGAAACACATTGGCTATTATTTTTTCTCCGCGTGAAATACGTGCCATAAGTCTCCTTAACCGGCTGGATAAATCCAGGACCATTTCCGAGGAGAAGAGTACAATACGCGCACTTGCTGCGTCAAAATCAGAACTTTCGGTATATAATATTTTACAAAAATTGAAATCTCCCAGATACACCATCCGCAAAGAGGCCCTTTGGGCGCTCAGCAATCTTCCTTTTGATAAAGTGGTAATACAATCGTTTATATCAGAGGTTAAAAACCGTACTTTCACAACTGCTTACCTCGCCGCGGACATTCTCGGGAAAAGAAAGATTAAAGAAGGCATTGATATACTCAGAAAGCAGCTTAATACGAATGATTATTTTTTATGCGGAAAATGCATGGTTTCCCTGGCACGTCTCGGTGACAGAAAAAGCATTCCTGTCATAGAAGATATTCTCAGGAAAACATCAAACCCCATGTTAATCATACATAGTGCTGCTGCCCTTGAGATTTTCAAAAACCCGGCGTCAATAAAAATCCTCCTGTTTAAACTCAGGGGGCAAAACCCTCCATATATCAGGGATGAAATTATACTCTCAATTGCGGGAAATCTTGGTATCGGAGATTGGTTTTATCCCCTATACGTTTCCTTCCTTGAGAAAAGCAGTCTCGGCATTTCCGGTTTAAAGGATTATATAGGTAAATACCAGGTTTCATCTAAGCGGTCAGATCAACTCAGAGAGCTTCTGCACAGCCTTCCTCTTGGCAACAGGACCGGCTTTAATAACAGCGCGGATATACTATTGAAACAAATCCATTTAAAAAATAAAGGTGTTGATATCTCTTCAATCTTTCGGGAGGCGCTGATGGATATAAATCTTAGCAGGCTTAACCGCTTGTGTTTTCTCATAACCGCGGTAATTATTGGAAGTGGTCATTTACAACCCGCAGGTGGACGTTGATCTCTTCATTTGAGGGCGCTTTTTTATGGGCCTTATTCAAATAGCTTCTTGCCTGGCTTATCTTTCCCAGTTTATAGCACACCCACCCGAGGCTGTCGAGGTACGCGGGATTATTCTTATCCAATGCGACGGCGGTTTTACACTCCTTCAGAGCCTCCTCAAGATTCAGGTTGGCCTCAGCAAAAATATATCCTAAAGAATTGTGGGCATTTGCGTTTTTCGGATTAATCTCAAGTGCTCTGTACAAATACATAACAGCCTTTTTAAAATCACCCATCCTGTCCATTATAAAACCTATTGCCGCATAGGCCTGGGCGCTATCAAAACCGGATTTTACAATCCATTTAAACAGGGGAAGCGCCTTTTCATACTCTTCCCGTACCGTGTATACATATCCAAGAATCATCTGGGCGTGTACTTTATTAATGTATGCAAGTTCAGATGCCAGCACATTCTCCAGATGATCAATTCCCAGGTCATATTCTTCTAATTTTATGTAGGTTATGCCAAGAAAATAGTTCACCTCAGGGTTTTCGGAATCTAATTTATATGCTTGAAAAAAATCGTTCATAGCATCCTCCAGCTTCTGTTCCCCGAGGCTTTTTTGTCCCGCCTTTAAAAACTGATTTACCTTCACGTTTTTTTTCATTGAGCACTCCATCTCTTCACTCTAATTCATGAAAGCTCCACCCTCTCAATTTATCTATATAGTCATGCGCGGTTATATCAGGACGCAAAGGGGTAATTGAGACTTTTTTTTCGTATACAGCCTTCACATCTGTTCCCTCTTCGAGACTATGGTGGGAGAGCTTACCCGCGATCCAGTAATATTTATTCTTCCTGGGATCCTCCCTTTCAATCAGGCTGTCTTCATAATGCCTCTTCCCGAGTCTCGTTATTTCAACCCCTCTAATCTCCTCAGCTTTCAGGTTCGGCACATTAATGTTAAGTATAACATTCCTATCCAGCGGGTGGTTTTCTATTCTTTCAATAATCTTATGCGCAAAATAAGCGGCGGTCTCATAATGGATAACATCACCTGTATTATCAATAGATACTGCTAACGCCGGTATATTAAACGTAGCAGCTTGAAAAGCCGCGGATACTGTGCCCGAGTAGAACACATCAGTTCCCAGGTTCAGGCCGTTATTAATGCCGGTAACCACAAAATCCACGGGTTCCTTCAATACACCAAGTAAAGCCACATGAACCGAATCAACCGGTGTTCCATCAACCGTGAAAACACTCTCAGCTTCTAATATCTTCAGCCTGATCGGATCGTGGAGAGATATTGAATGTCCCGCGGCACTCCGTTCTCTGTCCGGCGCAACTACGAATACCTGAAAATGCTCTCTAAAATATTCCTTCAGCACCCATATTCCCCTGCTCTGTATACCGTCATCGTTTGACAAGAGAATGCTCTTCATTCTGATATAGTCCTTCCCCAATTTTAAGAAACCTTAGTCCGTATCACAGGACCCGGCAAAAGGGCGAAAAATCTTTAAGCCGGGTAACAGTACAAATTACAGATTATTCGGTGACGGCAAATCTTTTAACATTTCATCAAAAGAATAACGTACGCCTGTAAAATCCTCTCTAAACCGGTTAACTTCCCCCCGTACCTCTTTTCCCTGTATAATGCACTCTTTGATAAGGTGCGCTATACGTTCCATCTCCTCTGTTTTCATACCTGTCCTTGTCATCTCCTGAACACCGATCCTTATTCCATCCGGATTTGTCACATTTCTTAACGGCTCACCAGGCAGTATATTCATATTAAGTATGATATCGTTTTCCTTCAGGAGATTGGCTACCATCCTGCCGCCGCCGTGTTCATGTACATTAACAGCAATCTGATGGGACTCAGTAAAATCAAACTCCTCAGCAAGAACCCTGAATCCTTCACTCTTCATTGCCCTTCCAAGGGCTTTCGCATTTTTTATTACCTGCTCACTGTACTCTTTTCCAAAACTTATCATCTCCTGTGTTGCCACAGCAAGCCCTACAAGAGTATCCAGATGATGGTTGCTTGAAGAGCCTGGAAAGGCCCCTTTATCAACCTTCTGCCATTCACTGTTCCCCATGCTGCTCAAAATAACTCCCCTCTGCGTGCCGAAAAAGGTCTTATGTGTACTCGCTGTGACAATAAACGCGCCCTCCTCAAAGGGGTCCTGAAACTTTCCTCCTGCCATCAGGCCCAGCACATGGGCCGCGTCGTACACTATCCGTATTCTGTACTCAGAGCAGATATTCTTTAATTCACGGACAGGTTCCGGAAATAAAAAAAGGCTTCTCCCGAATATGATCATACAGGGCTTACATATTCGTATGAGGTCCCTGGCACTGCCTATATCAATATGAAAGCCATCTTCAGTAAGAGGAAGATCTATAACGTTTTTTGTGAATTTCCCGACTGATCCCGCCAGGTGATGGCTTATGTGCCCTCCCCCGGGTGTGGAGTTAACCATAACAATATCACCCTGTTTAATAAAACTGGAAAATACTGCCTCATTGGCGTTTGTGCCGCTTATCGGCCTAACATCCGCGTGAGTGCTCCTGAATATAGTTTTAAAGTCATTTCGCAGGTCACTTTCAATTTTATCAATGTACTCAGTCCCCTGGTAATACCTCTCGCCTGGATGCCCCTCCGCATACCTGTGGATAAAATCTGAACCGCAGAGTTTTCTGACAGTATTTGATATCACATTCTCACTGGCGATGAGATTTATAGTTTTGGTCCTCCACTCATTCTGCCATTTGACATAATCATAAATATTTCTTACATGTTTTTCCAGCACCTGAACCGCCCTCTCATGTGTTTAAAAGATACCCCGGCCACCTATAAAAAAACACCCCTGCTATGCAGGGGCAAGTTAAAAGTAATATTTTTTTTATAAAATACAACCTGTTTTATATCACAGGGTTATCGTATTAATCAAGTGATGTGCCGAGCTTCGTCTTTGGAGGAACCACATCAACGAAGAATGTTATTGATATTTTCGAGGACTCATTGCCCAGATTATCAACCGCTTTCGCACTGACAGTATGTCTACCGGGAATCTGTATTTTGAATGAATCCGTGTAGCTCACAAAATCGCTCCCATCAAGAGAAACGAGTATCTCTCTTGTCCCGGCAATTGCGTCATAAGTACTGATTGTATAAACATTATCCCTGTTTGTGTAGTTACCGCCTCCTACCACTATAAAGTCCTCTTTCGGTACAATCCTTACTTCAGGAGGAGAACTGTCAACATAGCCCTGAACAATATAGGTTGGAGTTGTATTTCCTACATTATCCACAGCATAGGCCTCCGCGGTATGGTAACCTTCCCCAATTACGAAAAGGGGTTTTGAATAATGAATAAATTTCCCATCATCGAGCCTGATATAGATTTTATCAACTCCTGAAAGATTGTCTTCAGCCCACAAAATCACGGCGCTGTTTGCCGTTAAATAGACATGTTCACCCTTCATAAAGGCAGGACCATCTACTGTGGCAAGTCCTTCCGGAGGCGTACCATCTACAACTACTGAATAGATCTTTTCATCACTGATATTTCCCGTTAAATCCAGCGCCCTGTAGGCGATGAAGTGCCTGCCTTCCGTTGTGAAACTGATCGGTTCAGAATATATTTCCATAGGATTCCCGTCGACACTGAACTGAATCTCATCCAGTGTTGATTCAAAATCTTCAGCGCTCAAAGCGAAACTGGCCGATAACGGCACATAATCTATTATTCCATCATTATATATTCTCTTTTCCTGTGCTAATAACAGATGGACCCCGCTCAATAAAAAAATCACTAATAACATACTAAAAAGACGTTTCTTCATCGATCGTCCTCCTCTCAAATTTTTTTATAGTTTACCATATCACAATGAAATGTCAATAAAAATGTGGTCTTATTTCCATTTCCCGGAAAATAATTGCTGAGATCTATATACTTGCGTTCATCCCGCCATCAACAAGCAGCACTTCACCATGAATCATAGAAGCAGCGTCAGATGCCAGGAATAGAACTACATCAGCAATCTCTCCGGGCTG
>DAOVJS010000225.1 GCA_030673105.1 Spirochaetota bacterium | reverse complement strand
ATTGCAGTATTGAGAATTACTTGAGGAAATGATTAATATTTGGGCTGGAACATCGGTTTAAAGGTTCCCCCATCGAAAGTTTACACCCATCACAGCTCATTCAAAAAGGGATCGGGTTTGTACCTGAAGATAGAATTGAGGGATTATTTTTTAGCAGACCTGTAAATGAAAATCTTTTAATGACCGCAGCAACTTCAACAAAAAAGACACATGGAAAATCAGGATTGTTCATTAGTGCACAGAAAGAAAAACTGCTATTTGAAAATGTTTCTCAGAGCCTTGAGATTGTAACCCCTTCAGCCGACGCGGAGATTGAATATCTCAGCGGGGGGAATAAACAGAAGGTGATGTTTGGGAGAAGCCTTGCATCTGAATCAGAACTTTATCTCATTGATGAAGGAACTAAAGGAATAGACATTGGCGCAAAGAATGAAGTTTATAAAATAATGGAGGATTTAGCTGAACAGGGATGCTCGATTATTTTTACTTCATCAGATATGGACGAGCTAAGCACTATTTCAGACAGGGTAATAGTGTTCTACGAAGGGAGTATCATCAATATTCTTTCCAGACAAGAGGTAACAAGGGAGCGGTTACTGCACTACGCGGATGGATTTCATTAAAGAGCTGCCCCGGGTCTTTGGATTTTTTCGAATTTTTCACTGGGAATGCTTAAAAGTCTTAATAAGATAGAAAGGAAATGATACATGTCGGTAAAAAGATTACAGCTTTTCTTATTAGACAACATGATATGGTTTATCAACCTCGTACTTGTTGTAATTTTTGTGGCAATTGAACCGCGCCTCCTGACACCGAAAAATCTCATCTCCATGATCTATTCAGTTTCAATGCTTGGTTTTTTAGTTTTTGCGCAGGCGATTGTTCTCATAAGCGGAAACTTTGATCTTTCTGTCGGGTCGATAGCTGGATTTTCGATGACGATCGTTGCTGTGATGTTTGAATACTGGGCGCCTGGAATGCCATGGCCGCTGCTTCTTTTGATGATGCTTATAATTGGAATGGCTATAGGTTTATACAACGGGTTTTTTGTCGCTGTACTAAAGATAAATCCATTTCTTCAGACACTGGGAACATACACTCTGTTTTACGGGCTTATGCTGATTGTTGGAAGAAGAACCCTCTTTAAACTTCCGGAACAGCTGGTCATACCGGGGGGAGGGAGGTTTGGTAATTCGATAATCCCGGTCGCAGTTGTTATTCTTATAATAGCAAGTGTTATCATTCATATCTTACTATCAAAAACTTCTCTGGGGAGAAAAATATACGCTGTCGGCAGTAATCGTGAGGCTGCACGATCCTGCGGGATCAGTGTTGAGAGGACACTGATCTGGGTATTTGTTTTAAGCGGGTTACTTTCATCGATCGGCGGCCTTCTCTATTCAGGTTACATGAACTGCGTAACCATGGATTTAGGCAGGCCTGATCTGTTTCTTACCTTCGCAGGCGCGATCATCGGCGGAGTTGCCCTGGATGGAGGACGCGGGAAAGTGAGCGGTATATTTGGAGGAATTATGCTTTTAGGTATTATGCAGATCGGGTTGACAATATTAAAAACCCCGGCAACCTGGAGGGAAGCTATGAACGGGATAGTACTTATAGCGGCGATTCTTTTAAATACCTATCAGGTACGTCTTAAAGGGTATGTACTGGCAAAAAAACAGCATAGTTTAAATACAATAAAATTTTAAGGAGGACTGTATGGAAAAGAAAAAATTTTTGAGCGCCCTGATACTGGTTTCGTTTTTAATCGGAGGGGCGTTGAGCGCTTCTGCCGGGAGCGAGAAAAAAGCTGGAGAGGCTGAACCCGCAAAGGATGTCCATGATATCGCTTTTATGCCTTTCCACATTCCCTGTATGTGGTTCGGCCCGTATACAGCGGGCGGCTACTGGTACATGGAACAGAAAGGGCATAAGGTGCGTGCACAGAATGCGGGTTGGGATACCAAACAGATGAACACCATTTTGAAGACATGGGCTGAGGATCCGGATCTGGAAGCAGTTATAATTGCACCGCTTGGAGGTGAAGAGGTGCTTCCGGGTATCCGGGCACTTAAAGAGGCCGGGAAAATTGTTGTGCTCTCCAATAATGAGGCAGGATACTGCCCGGAAGCCAGTTTCTGTGTCAGGTTCGATTCTCCGGCCGGATGCAGAGATGGTGCCGAAGAAGTGGTACAGATGATCATAAAGAAACACGGTAAGGCGGAAGGGGTTGTAATACTGGGGCTCGGCGATGTGAGGAACTCAGAGCATCTGGAAAGAGCGGCAGGCGCAAGTGAGGCATTTGACAAATACCCGGGGATCAAGGTACATGAATTTGTGAGCGATATGGACGCGGGAAAAGCGGTGACGGAAACAGGGACACTCCTGCGGACACTCCCTCAGGTTGACGCGTTATTTTCCGTGGGTATGCTGGAGTTTATGGGAATGATCAACGCCTTAAAGAGAGAGGAAATGGCATTTCCAAAAGATGATCCCAGACACATTATCTGTGTCGGCATGGATACGTGTCCTGACGTTATTAACCCGGCAGTTAAGGAAGGTATTGTGGATTTTGTTATTGACCAGCCTGTTCTGAGCTATAACGCGCTTGCAGCCTACTACTTGCTTAAATTACTTGATGAAGGTGAAGGCGCTCTTCCAAAACCGGGGGATATTATAAAACCGGGAGATGTTGATATAAAATCAAAGGCACCGGAGATCGGTATTATGGTGCCGGCTGACGCATGGGCTCCGGCTGAAGTGTTTGATACCACAAAAGAGTTCGGACATATCTGGATTAAAACAAACTATAGAATTATTGATGATACAAATGTCGATGATCCTACACTATGGTCCAACATTACCGGCCAGATAAGGGACATGGGGTTCTGATTTAACCGGAACAGCAAAAAGGGGCAGTGAAAACTGCCCCTGCAGTATATACATGCCGGAGGGACAAATATGCGCGAAGATCGATTTACAGATAAAGTTGTAATTATCTCAGGGGGTGGGACAGGTATTGGAAAGGCATGTGCTCTTGCCTTTGCAAAAGAAGGCGCTCGGGTGGTGGTGATTGCCGGAAGACGGCAAAAGCCTTTGCAGGAAACTGTCAGGGAGATTGGGTCTCAGGGAGGGAAGGCGGAGTATATCGTTACTGATGTGAGCAAGCGTGAACAGGTAGATAGTCTTATAGATACAGTGGT
>DAOVJS010000223.1 GCA_030673105.1 Spirochaetota bacterium | reverse complement strand
AGCAGTAGGAAGAACACGTGTTTTTTTTCTTCCACTTATATAAAGAGTATCCTCTACGGGGCAGGCATTAGCACAGAGCTCGCAGGCAATACACTCTGATGACTGTACCTGGTCAACTGCTTCAACAGGTATGTTCACAGGACAGGCTTTATCACACGCCATGCAGTGGGTGCACGTGCTGTCATTCCTCCTTATCCTGAACCGTCCCAGCCTGTTTATCATTCCAAGAAACGCACCCATCGGGCACAGGTACTTACAGAAAAAACGGTCATAAACAATTGAGCCGAGCAGAGTAACTATAAGGACAATGAAGCCTATTGTAAACTCCTCAAAAAGTTCGTTTGAGAAAATATGATGATAGGTTGCCCATGGGTCATAGGGCCGTATTATAAGTTCCCCCGTATAGCTGAGAGAACCACAATAATTAGAAGAACGGCATATTTAAGGTACCTCGCGGGTTTGTCTATTGCGGGGGTTACGGTGGGCCTTTTCCTGAAGATCTTGCTGCCCAATTTTCCGAAAAGTTCATTCAAAGCTCCAAAAGCACAGATATTGCCGCAGAAAGACCTCCGGAAAATAATAGCCACGAGGATAGTCGCTGCCAGTAGAATAAAGGTGCTTGCCGCAATCCGTTTTATCATTTCTCCTGTTGTTATGAGTGTGAACGCGGATTCAATAGCGCCAAAGGGACAGAAGGCGTCAACTCCCACGGGTTTTGTGCCTTTTGAATACTGGTGGAGAAGAGCAGATACTGTAGTAAAGACCAGTATAAGTACCAGGATTATCAAGCGGATCAGTCTGCTTCGCTTCTGCGCGATTTTATCGCTTTTTTGAAATGCCATAAGATTACTCCTGTATGTTAATCCTTAAAGCCAATGCCCCTCATTAATATCTTCAAGTAGATTTAATAAAAAGGGTGAGCTGTAATGAAAAAGAAGATGATATACTTAATACCTTAAATGAAATTTATAGTAATGAAAATAGTACTCTTTATGAAGAATACGTGTATGCCCAAATCTCCTCATTGCCTGAAGAGGACTGGTAATGATAAATAGTAATATTTAATAATTTTTTACAATCCTGTCCGCCTCTTTTTCAATCGATTCCATTTCTTCAGAAGTTTCCAGGACTTCAAATTCGACTGTTATACTGCGGCTTTCCTGACCCTCAATGAACGGAAGCTTGTTCAGTTCCCTCAGCCTGCCCCGGCCTAGTGGTACTGCCGTTCCGGGTTCCAGCCCGAGCACATAGAACCCCTTCCTTGGCATTTTCCACTGTGTGAAAGCGGGAGCTTCCTTTTTGTTAAACCTGAGAACTATTCCCAGAGGGGTCCCGTCACCGATATCTTTATTAAGCAGTGCCGCGAAAGTGTTACCTTTCGAATCCACCGCGAGATCATGAAAAAACACCTTTTCAGCGTAGCCTTCAACTGGTTCCTGGAATTTAAAACAATCCTGGACCCCTCTATCCTTTTTTGCTTCTTCGTCACGAGGCTCAGTGTCAATGACAGGGCATACAATCTTTGCATTTGGCCCCAGCAAAGGAAACCCGAAGTTAAAATGGTAAAGCATAAGCAGCGGCTGAGGTTCAAATCCGTTATTTACAATTACGTCTGTAAGCCGGAATCCTTTCCATCCAAGCCTTGTTTCGATTGTTCTTGTCAGGGACAGATTTTCAAACAGCGCTTTCGCTTCCCGGATCATCCCTTTTATCGAAATAATAAACTCGTCTCCGTCCCACCGCTGATCAACACAGATGTTTTCCGCCGCAGCATTTGCCACCCTCCCGTGAATGCCGAAAGGCTCCCCCATATCAACGCCGGGAGCGCCCGAGTTGGTTATTCCGCAGGTGGTCAGAAGACCGGCGTAAAAACTTCTTAACCAGCCCAGGCCGGGTTCCTCATAGTACACCGGGGATGTAATGCCAGTGCCAGAGGTAAAGTTTAAAGCAGTTCCTTTAAAATATGCCTCCGGTATGTCCATCCCCCTGCCCGGCAGTATGGAGAAATGCAGTCCGCTTCCGGTGTTCACTGAAACCCCTCGAACACCCTGTGCTTTTCCTTCTGTGTACTCAAAGGGTTTCGCGCCCGCTATCTGGCTTGGGTCGCCTATAAAGGAAAGCAGCTCACTCTTCTTCCAGTTTTTACCAAGTATGAATGCCATATTTTTCTCCCGTTGATAAATTTGTTGTTGGTAAAACCTCTTCTATAATTAACAATAATACAGTTGCGGAAATAAGCCCCGGTAAAATTTGTTAGGCTTCATCGGGAACCGATTATGCTATTCCAGGTGTATCCATGGCATAGCTTGAAAAGCCCAATTAATCCCATTGTGGTTTTGAGAGGATAACACAACCATTTGGTGTGCAGTTAATTGGACTGTGACTCAAAATCATATCATATTAAGGTAAATGTTACAAATGTTTTTGCAAGTTAATTTCATAGGGCTGAAAATAAGCGTGAAAGGAAGCTGTACAGATATTCAGGTTATGGAACGGTGATTATGTAAAGTCCTGGCGGCGGCGATTTAAAAACATATCGGCATAGTTTTCAATTTTAGGGCCGTGCCTTTATAAAATCCCGGCAGCAATGATTTAAAAGCACAAAGGCATAGATATTCAATTATGGTACTGAGACCACGTAGGAGCCGGGGAGCGATTCACCTGAGTCTCCCCATCCTGTCCAATCTTCGTAATTCCCGAAAGCCCCCTCTTCAAAGGTAATATAATAGTCATGGCCGCTCTTCAGGGCGGGATCAAAACTGTCTAAATAATACTGAGTTATATCACTTTCGTTAACATTAAAATCAATTGAAGTCCCGTTAAAGCTGTCTTCTGAAAGAGTTATCCTTGTTTCAATCTCGTTTGTAGGGAGGTAGTTGTTACCTGAGAGCGTAATATCAATACGTCCGTTTAGACTATTATATTGAACATCTGTAACGTGAGGGGGCGGCTCAACGGTACATCTGAAAAAAGCCAAACTTAAAATTAATATAAGTATGCTAAAAAAAATTTTCTTTTTCATGTTTTCCTCCGGAAAAGTAGTTAAAATAGACCATAGCCCATTCCAAAACCGAGAACAAAGTCTGTCTGCACAATGTTTGTGGGCTTATCAACATGTTCGAAGCCCAGATCAAGGTTGATAATAATGTCCTTTGCGCGCCATTGGAACCCCATTTTTATAAGATAACCCCAGTCAGATATGAGGTCACCTTCTGGAAGAGGCCAGGGGTCTTCATCTTCAATTACATTTGCTGTATTTCCATTGAATGATTTACAGTAGATAAGGCCCCCTCCTATTGACATGGCGAAAACATCGGAGAAGGGGTAACGGAGTTTAGCAACAATCGGGACATGCATCTCCTGGTATGAAATATCGCGTCCAAGGGT
>DAOVJS010000106.1 GCA_030673105.1 Spirochaetota bacterium | reverse complement strand
TAATGAAATAAGATTTTTTGAAAAAAAACAATTTTATTACATTTTTTCCTTGACTAAACTAAAACAATCTTTCAATCATGATGAGATTTAATTATCGCCTATGGTTTATACCTAGTTATTAGTATTATAGCAATAAAGCCGGTATTAAAATACCGGAGAGGGCTGGTACAAAAGCCCGAAAGCGGGAGGAAGACCGTAATATTAATAGATAAAACCATAAACGTAAATTTAAAATGTGAAAAGTAAAATTCAAAAGGAGGTTTTTATGACAGGACTCTACACAGGCCTTGCATCCAGCATTATTGCAATGATTGTTGTTCTTTTCCTGATCAGAGCGGTAGTCTCCAGGGAAGCGGGAACAGATGTAATGAAAAAGATTGCCCGTCAGATACAGCATGGCGCCAGGACATTTTTAAAAAGGGAATATACCTATATAGCGGTTGTCGTGACGGTAATCGCGGTGGCTATGCTTCTGGCTAAACAGTATTTCGGGTATAAGTCCGCAATAGCCTTTGTCTGGGGAGCTTTTGTTTCTGCTTCAGCGGGGTATATTGGCATGACCATTGCCACAAAAGCGAATGTCAGGACAACCTTTGCGGCTGATAAAAAAGGAATGCGCGGTGCTCTCGGTATCGCAATTTCAGGAGGCGCGGTGATGGGCCTGAGTGTTGTCGGAATATCATTTTTCGGCCTTATTGTACTTATGCTCGGGTTTAATATCTTTGGAGAGACTGAACCGGCCTTGTTCCTGCTCAAGCTGAGCAGGATCAACAGCTATGCAATGGGAGCCAGTCTTTTTGCTCTTTTTGCAAGAGCTGGAGGCGGGATTTATACCAAGGGAGCGGATATGGGCGCCGACCTTGTTGGAAAGGTTGAAGCGGGCATACCTGAGGATGATCCGAGGAATCCCACTGTTATCGCGGATAATGTGGGAGATAATGTCGGGGATATCGCCGGTCTGGGGGCTGACCTTCTTGAATCCTATGTGGAATCGATTATCGTGAGCATGGTTTTAGCAACATCAGCAGTTGCCTTCGGGGCTGTCGGGCTTAATTCCCAGACTCTTCCAGTTGTTAAAAGCCTGGTGCAGGTTGTATTTACAATAGCCGCGGCAGGTATAATATCTTCGATCATAGGAGTACTGTTTGTAAAGATCGCTGCCCGGAAGAATCCTCAGGCAGCTCTTCTAGGGGGGACCTATGTTGCCGCTCTTATTACGATCATTCTAGCAGCTGTTATTATATGGCAGATGGGTGTGAGTTTTGGAGCAAAACCCTACAGCAAATGGGGCCTTTTCTGGAGCCTGATTTCAGGAATCATATCCGGCATTATTATCGGGTTTGTTAGTGAGTTGTACACATCAGGACAGTATAAACCGGTTCAGAAGCTGGCAAAAAATTGTGCAACAGGCCCTGCAATAGGAGTGGTTAGCGGAATATCTCTGGGGTTAAAGAGCGTATTAATTCCGGTTATTGCGATTGTTTTTGCGATTATCATTTCTCACGGCAGTGCGGGATTGCTCGGCATCGGGATTGCTTCCTTCGGGATGCTTGTTACAACGGGTATGATTGTGTCGGTAGACAGCTATGGCCCTATCGCCGACAACGCAGGCGGAATTGCGGAAATGGCAGGTCTACCCGAACGTGTGAGGGGTGTGACCGATAAACTGGATTCCGTGGGAAATACCACAGCCGCAATCGGGAAAGGATTTGCAATCGGATCCGCGGCCTACGCGGCTATAGGGTTGCTGACAGCATATATTGTCACTTCGGGGATTGCTGCGGAGATGCTGTCGATTTCTTCTGTGAAAGTGATTGCAGGCCTTCTAATTGGCGGTATGCTGCCTTTTTTAATTTCTTCGATGCTTTTCGAGGCTACGCAGAAAGAAGCCTTTAAAATGGTTGAAGAAGTACGCAGACAGTTTCGAGAGATTAAGGGGCTCATGGAAGGAAAAGCAGAGCCTGATTCAGCAACCTGTGTTGATATTGCTACTAAAAGCGCGTTGAAAGGAATGATAGTGCCAGGTGCAATTTCAATTCTTGCTCCTCTTGTAATAGGCCTTATTTTCGGTCCAGTCACACTTGCCGGTTTTCTCATCGGCGCCATTGTTACTGGAATAATAATCGGGATCCAGTATGCAAACTCCGGAGGCGGGATGGATAACGCGAAAAAATATATTGAAGAAGGAAATCTGGGCGGAAAAGGATCAGAGGCGCATAAGGCAGCTGTTGTTGGTGACACGGTAGGTGATCCTATGAAGGATACAGTTGGTCCCTCAATAAATATCCTGATTAAGCTCATGAGTGTTATCTCTCTTGTTTTGGTTCCTTTTATCCGGGAAATCGAAGGTGTAATATGGCGCCTGTTTTAAGATTTAGACGACTGGAGCCAAGGGCATTTTATGAATAAAGAGAGGAATAAAAAAGTACTTGTTTTAACAAGCGGAGGCCTTGATTCAATCCTAACTCTTAATATTATGAAAAAAACGGGCCTTGATGTCGTGGGTATTCATTTTTTAACATGGTTTAACATTCCTAAACACATGCTCCCTGAGGATCTTTCCGGAGAATGGACTTCATTTGATGGCTTTCGAATATTTAATTTAGATATTTCAAAAGAGTACACAGCCATAATGCTCAGTCCGCTGTATGGTTATGGAAGCGCCGCTAACCCATGTATTGACTGTAAAATATTATTTTTAAAAAAGGCGAAAGAATTGCTGGATTCATTTGGTGCGGATTTTGTCGCTACAGGAGAGGTTGTTGGGCAGAGGCCTATGACGTCTAGGTCCACAATCATGAAAATGATTGAAAAGAAAAGCGGCCTGAAAGGGTATCTTTTAAGACCTCTTTCAGCCAGGCTCCTTGAACCGACGGTACCTGAAGAACTTGGATGGGTTAAACGCGAAGACCTTTACGGTATTTCCGGAAGGGGAAGGAAGCAACAGATGGAGCTTGCTTCTCTGTTCGCGGTAAGTGACTATCCCCCTCCAGCCGGAGGATGCCTTCTAACCGAAAAGAATTTCAGGACGAGATTTATGGATTTAGTCAGCCATTCATCAAATATTACTATAAATGATCTGACGGTTTTGAGATATGGGAGGCATTTCCGTTTTTCCTCAAAATGTAAGCTTGTTGTAGGCAGAAATCAGAAGGATAATGATACCCTCGAAAGGATAAAATGGGGAAATATAAGAATAGATGTTGTTAATATGCCGGGTCCATTTTCTCTGATGAAATGGTCTGAGGAGATCTTCCACCTTCGCTCAGCGCTCAGAATTATTGCGCGGTACAGCGGCTACAGCGGTGCTCCTGAAAAAATAGTTTTCCGGATTGAGTATGGAAATAAGATAAAAATAATTTCTTATATTGGAAAACCTGATAAGATTCTTAGTGATGAAAAAATTATTAGATGAAACACACGGGTTGAATTATTTGATGATAATTTAGAATATTTATCTTAATGTGCTATATTTAATCTTGTATGCTCTAATGGACCTGCGTAATACTGCAAATGTAGGAAAAGAAATGAAAAATGTGTTATTTATACATGGAGAAAAGAACCAGCTTCACAGCATCAGGGAAGTTTTGAAGAGTAATGGATATACAGATTTTCGTTTTATCTTATGTAGGGATATGCAGGATGTCCAGAAGATCCTGCGTGATTATGACATTAACTGCATATTCTATGAAATTGTTAACTCCCGTTTTTTAAGAGAGCTTGAATATCTGAGGAAAATTGCCCGGGATTTACCAAAAATTGTGTGCGGCGAGAGGCTGGGGAAAAAGGAATTAGTTGGAATTATAAACGCCGGGTCAATATTTCACTATCTGGAAAAACCGTTTAAGGAGCAAGACTTTGTAGATGCAATTAAAGACTCTGTTGCCTTTAATGAAGGTATTAAAGAAAAGTATATTGAGAATCAAAAAGTATATTTCCAGCAACAGGTTGAGAAATTAAATAACATCGGAATCGCTCTTTCAAGTGAGCATAAACTGGAAAAACTTTTAGACCGGATCGTTTCACAGTCCCTCTTCCTGGCTTACTGTGACGCAGGCAGCATATATACGGTAGACGGCAGCATGCTTTCTTTCAATGTCGCACGTAACAATACCTTAAAAAAGAGATATGGAAATGGATATGAGGATAAATGTTTCAAAAGATATCGTATTCCAATAAACATGGACAGAATATCCGGATATGTTGCCGCGACCGGTGAAACTCTTAATATCAAAGATGTATACAGGATAGGTCCTGATAAAAAATATACTTTTACCGACGATTTTGATAGAAGAAATAATTATAAGACACAGTCAATGATTACCGCTCCATTGAAGGATTCTGAGGGCAATATTTTAGGTGTACTTCAGCTTATAAATTGTATGAATAAGGCGGGAAAAATAATACCTTTTGACAAAAATTTGGAAAGCCTCATTAAGTCCCTGGCGTCTCAGGCAGCGGTTGCCATCAGAAATACCAGACTGATAGAAAAGGTGAAAGAGGTTCATCTTGATACAATTTTGAGGTTATCGGTAACTGCTGAATTCAGAGATGCTGATACATCGGATCATCTGCGGAGGATGACAAATTATTCGCTGATCATAGCAAAGAGTCTTGGCCTGAATGACGATGAGCTGGAACTCTTAAAATATGCTGCTCCGATGCATGATATCGGGAAGATCGGCATCCCGGACTCAATTCTATTCAAACCCGGGAGGCTTACCTGGAGCGAAATGGAGGAAATGAAAAACCATTCAATATACGGAGCTCAAATATTAGAAGGATCCGATTCCGTGATATTGAAAGCATCCTCTATTGTTGCGTTAAACCATCATGAACGATGGAATGGAAAGGGGTATCCCCAGGGATTAAAATATGATGACATTCCGCTGTTCGGACAGATCGTTTCTGTTGCTGATGTTTTTGATGCCCTTACATCGAAAAGATCTTATAAAGAGGCCTATGACCCTGAACACTCAATTGAAGAGATTGAGGCAGGTAAGAACAGTATGTTCGGCCAACATATTGTTGATGCCTTTATGAACGGTCTTGATGAAATAATTGAGGTATTCGAAGAGTCACGGAAAAAGGTTATCGGAGGAGAATATTTGCATAAAGGAAAAATGGTTGAAGCTTATTTATAATGAAGATTATCAGGAATGTTTTGTTTGCGGTATAGAGAATGATAAGGGCCTGAAGTTAGAGTTTTTGTATGATGAAGATACAAAAGAGGCTTATGTAAAATACAGTTTCCATGAATATATGCAGGGGTATAAGAGGATTATTCATGGCGGATTTATTTTTATGCTCATGGATGAGGTAATGGCTAAGGCCTGCCTCTATCAAAGTATTACTGCAGTCTCTGCAAAAAGTGAAATACGATTTAAAAAACCGGTTTATGCCTGTGAAGAAATCGAGGTGAGGGGAAAAATTCTCGAGATTCGGGGCAGGAAGATAAAGACAGTCGCCCGGTGTATTGACAGTGAGGGCGAAGAAAGAGCATCGGCAAGCTGTTTGTTCATTCAAGTGTAGCTAGAAATCATAATTTAAACTCCCCTGGTCCTCAAAATGGCAGGTGCTGTTTAACCTCCTGACTAAATAACCATTGTCTGTAAATTCCACTTCACTGATTGAACAGGTGTCAATCTGTATTTTCCAGAAAGATGAGGGGGATAGCTCAAGAACTCCCAGGAGAATAAGTTTTAACGTGACCCTGTGTGTAACAATTGCCAAATTTAATGATGCTGCCCATGTGCCGGTTTTCTGTTCAACAAGTGAATAAAAACCATCAAGGGCCCGCTCATATCTGTGATTGAGAGATTCACCATTGGGGAAAGTTATTTTTTCCGGATGAAATCTGTATAAATTGTAGTTATAAGAATCGTTTTCTTTAACCCATCTTAGGCTTTTCCCCTCCCAGTCACCAAAGTGAATGTCTGTCAGGTCGTTGAGAATGTTAACATCGCATCCGCATTCTTCGGAAATACTTAATGAAGTTTCATGCGCCCGTTTGAGAGGCGATGAATAGATTATGTTTATTCCTGAACGTGCCAGATATTTTCCTGTTTTGTATGCCTGTTCCTTCCCTTCCTTGCTCAGAGGGATATCCTTATGACCTCTGAATATTTTTTTTTCATTCCATTCAGTTTGGCCATGTCTGATTAAATAAATCATAGGTCCTCCCTGGTGTTGTTTCGACCGGATTAAAAGTATACTACGATAAGTTTCTGATTGCTGCAGAGCAGCAGCCACGGCTTGTACAAGCAAGCGATTAAATATAAGTTAGATAGAACAGGACAAGCTTTCAAAATAAATAAGTCCGGCGATGCCAGCCGTCTATCTAAGTTTCTGATTGCTGCAGAGCAGCAGCCACGGCTATAAAAGCATTGACTTTTACTCTATGCTAATATAATATTACCCGAGATTGCCGGTATGTTTATATTACTTTTCCTGACATTTGTTATACTGGGCGCTATTCTTTTATTAGTTACAATCTTGTTCTTTCATCATAACCGTAATATTTCAAGAAGTACACTGGGAACCGCTCCTCCTGTATCTGAACCTATGGAAGATTATCGATTTGAAGCATACCACCATATGCCCGAACATGAGAGATCTTTTGAGGCGGAAAACCACTATGAGGGGACAGTGAGTGGAAATGGGAATGCCTATATACCTGTTATAGACGCAGGGAGAGTTATACCGGGTGTGAATAAACAGGAGATTATTCATTTTTTAGGTTCAGGGACTCTTTTCAATTTAGAGACTCTCACAGATCCTCAAAAAATAGTGCTGAATGAGCATGATTTAATACCTGAAATTGAGGGGAATATTGTACTGACCACAAGAACTATTGTGATTTTTAATGAGAAGGACGTAAGAAAAATATTAATTGATTCAGTTGGAATGTTCCATTTTCAAAGCTCTTACCTGATAATAAAACGAAAAAATGTTAAGAAGAAGAAAGATGTTTTAAAGATCTCTGGAAATATTCCGGAATTCAGGTATATCTTTAATGTTTTAACTTAACAAATGAACGAATATCGTTTTTCAAAATATCTATATAAGCCGAAGAAGCGAAAGAGGAAGGTGTTTATTATCCTTTTCCTGTTGATTTTTGCAGGGGGTGGAATTTTTTACACGGTCTTCATCCTTCATTTCCATTTCTATACAGTTTATTCCAGGGTTGTTAACAGTTACAGGATCTTGTCCAATGATTACCGGTTTCTTGAGAGAAATCTTGAATCTGGAAATTATAACATGGTTATCCACGAGGGAACACCGTACCTGGAGAAAAGACCGTATAACGACCGGCTTCTACGGTATGTTGGGGAAGCTTATTATTATATATCAACAGGCCTGACCGGTGAGGAGAAAAGAGAATCAATAAACAAAGCAATCCTGTTTCTAAGAAAAGGGATAGTACTATCCCAATTTGATGAGGTCCTTACAAAGAGTTATTTTCTTCTTGGAATGGCATATTTTAGTAAAGGCCCAAACCATTATGAGCTGGCAGCAGAATATTTGTTAAAATCCTTTGAAAACGGATATAATGATAATTCCCTCTTTGAGATTCTTGGTTACTGCTACTTTAAACTGGGTTTACTTGATGAAGCTATAGATTATCTGGAAAAGGCAAAAGTGATGACACCAAAAGATATTGTTCATCTCTTTCTTGCCTTTGCCTATAAGAACAAGGGATTATTCGAAAGCGCTATCAGGGAGTTTGACTATCTCATTGCTAAATCCAGGGATGATGTAATTCTAGAAGAAGCATTTGCTGCACGCGCCTGGATCGATTTTCAGGAAGAACGGTTTGAGCAGTCGAAACATAATCTTAATAAGGTTTTTAACTTGAACAAGAACTCAGCTTACGCCCATTTCTGGATGGGTAATATATACGAAGAAAAAGGTGATTTAATTTCAGCAAGAAAAGAGTGGCGGCTCGCACTGAAAATCGATCCAAAACATATCGGTGCGATCGAAAAGTTGTACTAGCTTATGGTTTTATCTATTAATATTATGGTCATCCTCCCGTCTCGGGCTTTTGTACCATAATTTATTGCTATAAAACGAATAATGAGGCGATCAATAAAATCTTATTATGATTGGAAGTTTAC
>DAOVJS010000240.1 GCA_030673105.1 Spirochaetota bacterium | reverse complement strand
ATTATAAAAATCTACTATTATTATAATAATTGTCATGATAACGGGGAAAGAGTATTTTTCACGAGGTGATTATGAGCAGTAATTATACTGAAGGATTAAAGAACGTACTCCTGGATAGAGAGCTGAACAGGATGCTTACCATTACAGAGGCAGCTGAACTTGTCGGGGTTAGCTGCACATCATTGAGACGGTATGCTAATGAGGGAAAAATCAGAGTATACAGAGTAGGTTCAGGAAAGCACAGGCGGTTCAGGAAGAGAGATGTGCTTGAATATCTGGAGACTAATAGTGAATATTAGAAACCGGTTTGTTTCTTTTAGTCTTCTTTTTATGATCTTTTTTATTTCAAGCTGCGATAGCGGTGAAGATAGAAGAGCTATCGCGAAAGCTAAAAAGGCACTTGCCAGGCAGACGAAAGACACTGGTGAGCTGGATAGAGTCAGGGGTGAGCTCCGAAGGACAATAAATAGAAAAATACAGGCTGTTAGATTGCTTGAGAGCGCCAGCAGAGTTCTCGGGAAAAAATATTTGGAACTCGGGAGCTATTATCTGGCTGAAGAGGCTCTTCTAGAATCAGAATTTCTCAAGCCGTACAATGCTTTCATTAAAAAGGACCTTGGAGAGTGTTATTATTTTTTGGGTCTCGCGGCTTCCGAGTATGAGGAAAGAGATAATTTTTTTTCTAAATCGAGACAGTACTATCTGAAAACACTGGAATTAGAACCTGATTTAACGGAGGCGCGGTACGGGCTGGGACTGCTTTTATTTTTCGGATTTGATGAGGTGGGCGGGGCTATAGGAGAAATGCAGAAGATACTTGAGCACGAAACGAAGCATGTCGGTGCCCATTTTGCTCTGGGAAGATTTTATTATGAAATTGGCGAGTTGAATAAGTCGCTTGGTGAATATATTGCTCTGACAAGAATACTTCCCCGTAATTCACCTAAAAAAAAGAAAGCGGAAGAAAATATTATACGTATCAACAGGGAAATGGGAAGCAATGAGAGATGAAGAAGTAATAACACTTTTACTTTTCAACAGGATTACGAACTACACTCCAAAACAGAAATTTGATCTTATTGAAAGATATAAAAATGCGTCTGCAATATTTTCAGCCGGAAAAAAGGCTGAAGATATTTTTAATAAACCATTCAAGATAAATGGAAAGCTCCTTAATATAGAGAAAGAACGGGCGAATGTACAGAGGGAGCTTTGTTATTACAGGGACAACAATATATTTATTATCGATTTAAACAGCAGTAAATATCCGGCGAGATTGAAGTATATATACGATCCTCCGGTTGTACTTTTTGTGAAGGGGAAAATTGATATATTAAACATGGAGTGCCCGGTGGGCGTAGTGGGCGCGAGAAAGGCTTCGAACTCCAGCATAACAATAGCCTATAGTGTGGCAAGGGATCTTTCAAAAGCGGGTTCAGTTGTAGTGAGCGGCCTTGCATCGGGAATAGATTACTATGCCCATAAAGGAGCGCTGGACAGCGGTGGTATGACAGCCGCTGTTCTGGGAAACGGGATAGATATCATTTATCCCAGAGATAACAGGGAGATGTATGAAAGGATAAAAAGGGAGGGTGCGTTGATTACTGAATTTCCTGTGGGTACAACTCCCTTTAAACGTAATTTTCCAATGAGAAACAGGATAATAAGCGGACTATCACTGGGGGTCGCGGTTGTTGAAGCCTCTCAAACTTCGGGGGCTCTAATAACGGCAATGTACGCTCTGGATCACGGCAGGGAGGTGATGGCCTTCCCCGGACTGGCGGCATCTGAATCCTTCGGCGGTAATAACAGGCTGATTAAGGAAGGCGCGCATCTTGTGGAAGACGCTTCAGACATACTTTCCGTTCTGGGAAAAGATTTTGACTATAAAACAGAATGCAGTACATTATCCTATTCTCCTGTCGAGCATGATATTCTCAGGGTAATTGGTGAGGAAAGAGTAAGTATTGAAGAAATCGAGAATGTGCTGAATGCCCCTGTCTCTGGAATTGTATCCGCGCTCATGCTGCTGGAGTTAAAAGGTGCTGTTGTTCAGTATCCTGGAAAAATATTTTCGAGAGTGTACAGGTATGGGAAATAAGAAATCGCTTGTGATTGTTGAATCGCCCACGAAGGCTAAAACAATTAAAAAATACCTTGGGAAAGACTTCACAGTTAAATCGTCAATGGGGCATCTTATCGATCTTCCCAAGTCAAGGCTTGCCGTTGATGTTGATGGAGCCTTTAAACCTGAATATATAACCATAAGAGGAAGAGGAAAGATATTAAATGAACTGAAAAGAGAGGCAAAGAAGAGTGAAGAGATCTTCCTTGCCGCTGACAGTGACCGGGAAGGAGAGGCAATCTCGTTTCATATTAAGAATGCTCTTGAAAAGGTAAACCCTGATTTAAACATAAAACGTATTGTTTTTAACGAGATTACGAAAAAAGCGATTCAGGAAGCAATTCAGCGTCCCAGGGACATTGATAAATCGCTGGTGAATGCACAGAAGGCCCGCCGAATCCTCGACAGGCTTGTCGGGTACAGTCTCTCTCCACTGCT
>DAOVJS010000063.1 GCA_030673105.1 Spirochaetota bacterium | reverse complement strand
GGTTACGTTTTACTGGGCTCTCTATGACGGCCTCACTGAAGAGTTCCGTGCCGATCTTGAAAGCTCTTTCAACGCTTCCCAGGATGAAATTGAGGTAGAAGTTGTTCCTGTAGACTGGAACCTGATGCATGACAAGATTACCACGGCAATTGCCGGAGGAGCCCCGCCCGAGCTCTGTGTGGTAGGAACCAGATGGCTTCTGGAGTTCATGGAGGTAGACGCTATTGATGAAGTCACCAAGTACGTGAGCAGGGAAACTCTGGACAACATATCTCCAGGGGCAATGGAGGCCAAACTTGAAGGAAAGCTAATGGGTCTTCCCGTTGCGGCGGGCGCGCGTATCCTGGCTTATAACGCCGATCTCACCAAGAAAGTTCCGAAGACCATGGAGGAGCTGCGGGAAGAGGCGATCAGAATTCATAATCCTCCTGATGTGTACGCCATGATTATGCCCGGGAAGAAGCATACGGAGCTCACCGATTTTGCATATTATCTATATGCGGCAGGCGGCGATTTTTTTGAGACAAGGCCGGATGGTACACTTGGAAAATGTACTTTTAATGGTCCGGAAGGTGTAAAAGCCCTCGAGCTCATGGTACAGCTTGCGGAGAAAGACAGGGTGGTGCAGGATGGATACCTTTCCCTTCACCGTATGGATTCACATCCTATTTTTTATACGGGCAAGGTAGGTTATACATTTATCGGTGCATGGGTTGAATCAGCATACAAGGATGCTGGTGGAACATTCGATCTAAAATATGCTCAGATACCGCCTTTCAGGGGCGCAGACGGGACAACGCTCATCATTACAGATTCCATAGCTATGTTCAAGGATGCGAAAAACCTTGAAGCAGCAGGGAAATTTCTAGATTTCTTCTATAAGGATGAGTGGAAGGCGAAATTTGATGAGTCGATTGGCTTTCCGCCTGTTACTATTTCCGCTGGTAAGCTTCCGCAGTTCCAGACTCCTCTTTACCAGGTATTGATCGAGGCCGCTGCAAGGTCAAAGGGATGGCCTCTCATACCTGAAATGTCAGAAATGACATCCATTATCTGGGATGCCAATGTAGAGGCTTTCCTTGGTCGAAAAACACCGAAGCAGGCTCTTGATGACGCTGCAGCAAAGATTGACGATCTCAGAGGATTTTAAAGTGTAAAAATACCGGAGGATCTCTTTATACTTAAATGGACCATGGGTCCTCCGGGTTTTTCTTACTTTAAAAAGTGAGCGAAATATGACGGATGGAATGCAGCGTGCGCCTCAAAGGAAGGGGTTTTTCTGGACAACAGAATCAAAACTAGCCTATCTATTTCTTCTTCCCGCAACTGTTTACCTCCTCGTTTTTATGATCTATCCAATAATTAACGTAATCATTATGTCCCTCTTTCAGACGAACCGGCTTGGAAAGATGATAGATTTTACCGGCTTCAAGAACTACAGGGATCTTTTTAAACAGCAGGTTTTTTGGGAGGTTATACTCAGGTCCATATACTGGACTGCTCTGGCGGTTGTTGTGAAAACCGGGTTTGGGATGATGCTCGCTCTTCTCCTCAATGTAAAATATAAAGGCCGCAAAGTAGCCCGGACCCTTATCATCATACCCTGGGCTTCATCTATACCGGTAAGCGCAATGCTCTGGACATGGGTTTATCACCACGAGTTCGGGCTCCTCAACTATTCTCTCAAGGCTGCGGGTATCTTGAAAACTCCGCCTGTCTGGTTGGGTATGCCCTATTCAGCATTTTTTTCTGTAATATGGGTTGATATCTGGATAGGGATACCATTCATGACACTTGTTTTTCTCGCGGGGATGCAGTCTATATCGCAGGACCTGTATGAGGCGGCTGTGGTTGATGGAGCTAACGCTTTCCAAAAATTTTTTCATATTACTCTTCCGGGAATCCGGGATGTCCTTTTAATAGCTACTCTTTTGTCGATTCTCTGGACCTTCAATGATTTCAACGTCATCTACATAATGACAAAGGGAGGGCCGGTTGGAAGCACCCAGATACTTATTACCTATATCTACGAGCATACATTTGAATGGATGAAGTGGAACTATGGTGCGGTAATGGCAGTAATAACCTTTATAATTCTGTCGATAATAGCCTGGATATATGCAAGGTTTTACTTCAAGAGGGAGGAATAAAGATGAAGCGACAAAAAGCTATCAAACCTCTTGTGATAGTATGGACTGTGATAATTGTTATTTTTCTCCTCTTCCCCTTCTTTGTGATGATTTCAACTATGTTGAAATCAGGAAACGAGGTTTATTCCTCTCCACCCTACTGGATACCAAAGAAAATAGCTTTTTCTAATTTTATAAAGATATGGACACAGCATCCCTTTGCAATATACTTCCGTAACAGTTTCATTATCGCAGCGGGAACAACGATCCTCACCACTATCCTGTGTGTTCCGGCTGCCTATGCGGTCTCACGATTTCGGTTCTTTGGTAGGAAGCTCCTTTTATATATGTATCTTGTTGTGCAGATGTTCTCTCCGATTATCGTTGTTATCGCACTTTTCAAGATCATAGCCCGTTTGCATCTCCTCGATACCTATCTGGGTCTCATCCTTGTAAATACTGTGTTTACCCTCTCTTTTGTAACCTGGATGTTGAGCGGGTACTTTAAAACCATACCTGTTGACATAGAAGAAGCAGCTTTAATTGACGGCTGTACAAGAATCCAAACGATTATAAGAATTATGATTCCAATTGCTGCCCCGGGACTTGTTACCACAATCATATATTCCTTCATTGCCTCCTGGAATGAGTTCATGTTTGCTCTTACCCTTGTCCAATCCGTGGCAAAAACACCTCTCACCCTTGGTCTTTACAATTTTGTCGGAAGATACAGAACACAGTGGGAATTTCTTACTGCTTCGGCGTTTCTTGCGATTATTCCAATAATTGTGCTTTTCCTGCTTATCGAAAAGCAACTGGTCGCTGGAATTGTCGGCGGAGCTGTTAAAGGTTAAGTTTCAACAGAGATAGTATACAGTTAGCCAGACGGGCGGCTCCGGTTCAACTAAACATCTTTAAATATTTCATATACCTCGTATTTTGTTTTAAAGTCCAGGAGTTTTTGTCTTTTTTCAGGACTCTTTATTATCTGTGTTAATTTAGCAAGAATTCTCAGATATTTTTCCTGCTGATTTTCAGGGCCTGCGATTAAAAAGATGAGATGGGCCGGTTTATTGTCTAAAGATTCCCAGTCAACTCCTTTTTTGTGAATGAAAACTGTTATGAAAAACTCATCCACCAGGTCCAGTTTAACATGAGGAATGGCAACACCGTACCCTATCCCCGTGCTCATAAGAGATTCTCTTCTGAGAAGGGCCTTTTTGAATCTCTCAACATCATCCACTTTACCATTGTCCCGGGAAACCTTTATCATCTCATTAATAACATCGCTTTTAGTATATGAGTTTGAGAATAGTATCCGGTTGAGGTTGAGATAATTTTGCAGGATTATTTTCATAGTTATGTCTCAAGTTTGATCTGGAAAGAATATTCAGTTCTCCGCTTGCCGCAGGACAGCTTTCCCGGCTAATAAAATAGCATAGAAATTAATATATATCAACCTTATAAGACACCTGAGAGGTGGGAATTCGATTTGCGGGGGAAAAATATTTTAATGAAAATTACCGAACCGTTTTACGCCCATTTCCTGACATTTCCGGACGAGTTGATTTTCATCGATTGTATTTAATTTATCATTCTCCACAACGACCTTCCCGTCTACAACGACTGTATCGACATCCGAAGCTCTCACGCAGCTTGTAATAATTTGAAGTATGTTTGAGAGCTTTCCGTGGTACAGGGGCACGAGATGAGGTTTTTTATAATCGATGAGAACAATACACGCTCTTTTCCCGGTCTCAATTGATCCAAGCTCCTTTTCAAGGCCAAAAACTTTCGCGCCCCCCATTGTTGCCGAATACAGACATGAACCGGCGTCAAGCGATGACGCGCCATTGGTAACCCTTTGCAGAAGCATCAGGTTTTTCATTTCTGAAAACATATCGGCAGAATCATTCCAAAGCGCCCCATCAGTACCGATTCCTGTGGGTATTGAGTGTTCAAAAAATTTTGTGACAGGTGCGATCCCATCTGCTATTTTCATCTCCGCGGTCGGGCAGTTGATGATTCTTGCTCCTGCATCCTTCAGGATCGTGAGCTCTTCATCGTCTATATATACCCCGTGGGAGCCAATTACTCTTGTGGTAAGAAATTCTTCTTCATGAAGGAACCTGATTGAAGTTCTTCCGAACTTTTCTTTTATTATTTTTATTCGCCAGATTGTTTCAGCAAGATGCATCTGGATGAAGGTATCAAGCTCATCAGCCCTTGCTTTCAGCATACGCAGCAGTTCTCTATCGAACCCTTCCTCTGCGGGTCCTTCGACTATCGGAATAAAACCGTTTTTTCTCAGTTTGTCCGCCGTATCGAAATATTCATTTTCTTCAATCAGGGCCCCGGTTTGAAAATCTTTCCTGTAATCCAGAACAACAGCGCCCTTAATACCTGTATTGATGAACGGTGAGAGAAGATCATCGCCGTAGTGCCAGAAAGGCACGTCACATATAAAAGTTGTGCCCCCCTTAAGGGCTTCTGCGTATTGGAGGAGTTTTGAATAATACCGCGCTTCTCTGTCGAGTTCAATATGAAACCACTTCTTTCTGCTCACGAAAGAGTCATTATCCTGTTCATATAACGTTAGACCATCTCCGAGTCCGCGGGCGAGGGTGATATCGGAATGGATATGCCCATTTATCAGCCCGGGGATGGCTAATCTATTTTTGCCGCTTATAATACAATCGTCGTTTCTTTTATTATAAGTCTGTTTTTCGGAAGACCTGGCGAGTGCGCTGATTTTTTCACCTTCAATAATAATTGTTAAGGTGTCAATCTCATTCCGATCGTTCATTGTAACAGTTAGAACGTCCTCTATAACGATTCTCATGGGTTTTCCTTTTTGTGGTTTTAGATTTTATGCGATCTGGTTTATGCTCTCTCTTATTGCATGAAGTAAATCATTCAGAGTGTATGGTTTCTGGATAAAATGAAGATTTCTTTCTTTAATAGAAGTCCATTTAGATTTATTATCCAGATAACCGCTGGTAACAAGGATCTTCAATTTCTTATTGTAGGAGATGAGTTTATCAACTATTTCAATACCACATTTATCTGGCAGCACAACATCAATAAATAGTAGGTCTATATTATAATTTTCTCTTTTAAAAATATTCAAAGCATTTTTACCATCTTCAGCGGTAAAAACATTATAGCCTTTTTCAATAAGCCTTGTTTCCATAAATTCACGAATAGTTTTGTCGTCTTCTACAAATAAAACCTTTTCACCTTTTCCATGAAGGATTTGTGAAGCAACAGGAGCTTTTAGTTCAGAAACAGACTCCTCAAAACAGGCAGGAAAATAGATTTTAAATATCGAACCCTTCCCGAGTTCGCTGGAGACGGTTATCCATCCCTGATGCTCTTTGATAATACTATATACAACTGAAAGCCCAAGACCGGTACCTTCTTCAATCTTCTTTGTAGTAAAAAAAGGTTCGAATATTTTCTGTTTTATTTCTTCTGTCATTCCAATTCCTGTATCTTCTACAGATAGGCAGACAAATTGTCCGGGCCGTGCATAACTGTACGATTTAATATAGTCTTTGTCAATGATTACATTTTTAGTTTTAATGATCAACTTTCCACCCTTTGATAGACCATCCTTTGCATTAACGGCTAAATTCATTATTACCTGTTCAATCTTGCTCTGATCCATTTTAGAATCCCATATATCCTGGTCGAGCTCAAAATGGATAGATATGTCTTCGCCGATGATTCGATTGAGCATTTTTAATAGATTTTCAATTATAATAGTGAGATTTTGAAGTTTAAATTCCATGTGCTTTTTACGGGTAAATATGAGTAATTGATGTACTAGTTTGGCTGCACGTTGGGCTGCCAAACGTATTTGATCTAAATTTTCTTTTAATTTATCTTTTTTTTCTATTTGAAGCATTGCTACATCAGAGTAACCAAGGATTACAGTCAAGAGATTGTTGAAATCATGGGCAATTCCTCCTGTCAGCAACCCAATGGCTTCTATCTTCTGGGATTGAATCAACTGGGACTGCAGATGTTTTTTCTCTTCTTCTGCTTTTTTATGTTCAGTAATATCTGTAAATATCATAACAAGGTGATCAATTTTGGGGCTATAGGCATTAATTTCAAAGATTTTATCTATTTCCTTAAAAAATTTTTTATCATAAACATGTTTACCGCTTTTTGCTGTGTTTCTATAGGTAGTAATCAGGTAATGTTTCAGCCAGGGCAAAACCTGTTTTACAGTTTTACCAATAATTTTCTCTCGTTCAATACTTACCAGTCGTTCAAATGCTGGATTTATATCAAGAAAAAGGCCGTCACTGGGTTTGCCCTTTCCATCGAAAATCATCTCATAAACCGAGAGGCCGTTCGGCAGATTGTCCAATACATTTTCTGTAATATTTTTATTTTTAGCCATTTTAACCTTATCCAGCTTGATCATTTTTAGCCGCTTTTTAGGTTGGGTTTTATTCTTTTCTTGATAATACAGGAGTGTTTTGTCAGACAGCATAAACCAGCCTTTGTCTTTCAGGCAAAGAAATGCTTAGAACCTTTATGATTTTGCAAAAACATTGAATCGGCTTAATTGAATAGATGAGAAGGGAAACACCTCTCGATGCTCCCCTTCCCTTTAGGTACCTGCTGGCTTAAATGCCACCGCCATTGCCACCAGCATAGGCTGTCCCATAAAAAACCGATCCGCTTTTATCTTCCTTCCCCAGGATCGGAGAGGCGAAGAGTAAACCCACAAGCGCCAGGATAATTGTGATAACAACCAGAAACTTTTTCATAGCGAAGCTCCTCCTTAAAATTGAAATATTTATTTTGGGGTAACACCCCTCTTGCTTCCTCTTACAAAAACATAACAATTTCTCTTAAACAGAAACCAAACCTTTTACGCTCTTTTCGAGTCCTTTTGCTACAACCGATTTCAGCAGTGGATTGCTTACCGGCCACGACATTATGTATAGCAATTTATGCGGCCTGAGGCTCAGCTCAATCAGCGGAGAATATTCTTTCATAACTATGATAACCTTTATATCCGGGTACCGCTTTCTGAGAAAGGGAATGAAAGCAGACATAGAGATACACGGCAGCTTTGCCTCGGAAATGATAAGATGTATATGAAAGCGTTCAAGGGAATCGATCAGGGATAAAAAATTATTTGCCCTGATCAGCCTGTAGCCCTCTGATGAGAGAATATCGGATATGAAGTCTGTATTAAAATTCTTTCGAAAGGTCAGGAGAATTGTTTTGTTTTTTTCTTCTAAATAATACACTGTCAGAGCTCTTTTTCCTTGATATGCTATTTCTAATTTATTATGCAAAGTCCATTCCTGAAATCAGGAAAAAAAGATTTTTAATAAATAACTATTAATTCATTGTATAACAACGGGTTACACTGAAGATGATAGATTTTTTCCTTCTCAGAGTTTAAAATTGTCAGGGTTTGGTTTCCGGAATATGGAATTTTTCCGGATCCTGGAAAAATTAACCGGTGACAGTAAATAAAATATCTTTAAAGCTCGTGCAGTCACCAGGAATAATTACCACGTGCGGGATAAAAAAGTTAGAGGCAGGGGTTTAAGAGCTTTTCATATCTTCAAGACCATATCTTTTTATCTTTTCATACAACGTTGACTTACCAATTCCAAGCAGGCGTGCGGCATCCTCCTTTTTTCCGGAGGTTATTCGCAGGGCTTTAAGAATCGCCTCCCTTTCTATTTCTTTGAGCAGCTTTACTCCCGGGGAAGTATGGGCAAGAGTCCTGGACGGTTTTCGAACAGCCCGGGGGAGATCAACCGGTCTTATCCATTCACCTGATCCCAGGGCGATTGCCTGCTGGATAACGTTTTCCAGCTCACGGATATTGCCAGTCCAGTGATATGAGAGAAGAATTTGGATTGTTTCAGGAGATACACCCCTGATGTTTTTCCTCTCAGTGCTGTATTTTTGGATAAAATGATCTACAAGGACCGGGATATCTTCCTTCCGATCTCTTAAGGGAGGAACAGATATCGGGATAACGTGAAGTCTATAAAAGAGGTCCTCCCGAAACTTACCCTCTGCAACTGCTTTTTCAAGCTCCCTGTTCGTGGCTGCTATGATCCTTGCTTCGATCTTCTCCATCTTTGAGGAGCCGATAGGCCTTATTTCCCGCTCCTGAATAGCTCTAAGGAGCTTGGCCTGGACCTGTAGAGGGATTTCCGTTATCTCATCAAAGAATACCGTTCCCTTTCCTGCGAGTTTTAGCAGTCCGGTTTTTGTGTATAAAGCATCAGTAAAAGCCCCCTTGATATGTCCGAAGAGCTCGCTTTCCACAATATTGAGGCTCAGAACGCTGCAGTCGATAGGGATAAAGGGCTCCTTTGCCCTATCACCGTAATAGTGAATTGCTTTGGCCACAAGTTCCTTTCCCACCCCGCTTTCCCCCATAATGATGACGGTATTATCTGCATGACTCATGGTTTCGATCCTCTCATAAACGGGCTGTATTGCCCTCGAGCGCCCGATAATCCCGTATTTGTCCTTGAGCCCTTTGGCAGGTATGTCATTCCTGGGCGATTTCCAGCTTCTGAGGACCTTTTTTATAATGCTCCTGATCTCTTTAATTGAACAGGGTTTTGCGATGTAATCAACTGCACCCAGCTTCATCGCTTCAACTGCGGTTTCTATGGAACCGTATCCAGTTATGATGATAACAGGAAGGCCGGGGGCGATTTTTCTGCATAGAAAGAGAAGATCGAGTCCTCCCATCTTCGGCATCTTTAGATCGACCAGAGCAAGGGTAAACTTTCGTTTTTTTATCTGCTCAAGTGCATCAATACCATCAATTGCAGTGGATGACTCAAGACCCATATCAAGGGTTATATCTTCACACACCTTCCGGAATCTGTTGTCATCATCAACGATGAGAACTTTTAGCGCCTCTGTATTCGGCATAATATGTTATCCTATTACGTTTTAACTATTTTACTGTATGTATGGGACAGCCTAATAAGAGGTTGTGAAACAACCTCAATTAGTTTACAATTAATCATCGATAATTACAACCTCTATGTTTAAAAATGTGCAATTGAATTGGTATTGACAATTTTTATCATTAAGATTAGGATTTACACATACAAAATATTCTAGAGGTTCTGCTAATGTATTCTAACAGCTTAAAGTGGTTATTTGTATTTATTTTTCTCATTATTTTTGGGTTAAATAGTCTCCGCCCTCATGTCGGATTTGCCGGTACTTCAAAAGAGGAAGCTGTCTATGAAACGCCGGCTGAGCCTGTTTTTGGCGGCACTTACCACCGGGGTCTTGGACATGATCCGTTTACCCTTGATCCTGCTAAAATGTCCGATACATACGAAGAAGTTGTGACACAGCAGATTATCGAAGGGCTCGTACAGTACAGCGATAACCTCATGGTGATACCCTGCCTTGCAGAGTCCTGGGAAAGCTCAAGGGATAACCTCCGCTGGATTTTTTATCTAAAGAAGGGGGCGCTGTTTCACAATGGAAGGGAGGTGACTGCCGAAGATTTTGTATACACCTTCACAAGGATTCTCGATCCGAAAACTGAATCAGTAGCGGCATCACTTCTTACACGAATTCAAGGGGCTTCAGAGTTTAGAAAAGGGAAGGCTGACAGTGTGGAGGGGCTCAGGGCCCTCAACCGATATACTCTGGAGATTTTACTTTCAGAGACATTCCCGCAGTTTATTGCAGTGCTTGCAATGGTGAACTTCGGTGTAGTGCCAAAAGAGGTGGTTGAGCGGCAGGAGGATGACTTTGGGATTCACCCGGTAGGAACAGGCCCGTTCCGTTTTGAATACTGGGAACGTACCAAAGAGATAGCACTAAAGGCAAATGAGGAATACCACGAAGGCCGGTCATACATCGATCAAGTGCTCTTTAAAATTTTTCCCGGTGATTCTCCGGAGCTCATGTTTGATGAGTTCGAGAAAGGAAACCTTGAAGATTCCCTGTTTCCTGTAGAAATGAGGGAGCGAGTTTTAACAGAGGGGAAATACCGGTTTCTCCGCCGCCCCGCCTTAACCCTCCGGTTCTTTATTATGAACAATTCTCTGGAACCTCTTACGGACAGGAGAGTGAGACAGGCATTGAACTATGCCATTGACAAGGAAACGATTACATCTGAAGTAGGGAAGGGAAGACTCATTCCTGCCACTGGACTGATTCCGCAGGGTATGGCAGGTTACAAGCCTGATGATACCAATTATCCATACTCGCCTGATAAGGCACGCGAGCTCCTAAGGGAAGCCGGTTATCCGGGAGGGAAGGGGCTTCCGGCAATCCAGTTCTGGTCAAGCGTGAAATCCAAAGCTCTCCTATCAGAGGATAAGGCTATCGTTCAATACCTCTCTGCAGTTGGAGTGAAAGCGGAGTTTAACTACCTGACGGACTGGCCTGCGTTCAAAAAGATGCTGCAGGAGGGAAAGGCCCCGGTTTTCAAGTATGGTTGGGAAGCTGATGTACCTGATCCTGACAACATCTTAAGCTCCCTCTTTTACTCTGAAAGTCCTGACAATCTTGCCTTTTTTCAAAACCCCAAGGTGGATGCTCTGATTGAAAAGGCCCAAAATGAGCCGGATTATCGAAAGCGAATATCTAAATATTCTAAAATCGAGGACATTATAATGGAAGATGCTCCTGTTATCCTTCTTAACTACCGTGCCTATGAGCGGGTCTTTCAGCCCTATGTCAGAAATTTCGAGGGAAAGGCACTGGGTGACCACTACTTTTCATTAAAACGGGTCTGGCTTGACAGAGGGACTCCTGATTAAGCGGACTTGATATACTTGCCTATTATTTTTCGATAAAGGTTAAGAAGTTTCTGAAAACAAATCCTTTTAGTAGCTTTTTTATATGGAGGGATTAGTCGTG
>DAOVJS010000197.1 GCA_030673105.1 Spirochaetota bacterium | reverse complement strand
GTCGGTAAGTTCCAAAATCTGATGTAAGAAAAACGCAAGCAGATTCAGCATAAAAAACGCCTACCCCATATAACGGCTCATAACTGTGCGCATCAATGATTTCCGTAGCTGGAAGTCATCGGAATATCCTTCACCCCGAATACTGTAGAGAGATTGTTCCGCTGTATCCTGTTCTGAAACCGCCGTTGAAACTCAAGGAGATCTGTTTGTCATTTCATCTACGAAAAATTCTTCACCGAGAGTTGCTGCCTGTATACTTGTTTTCTTGACTGTTAGAAATATTTGTGATACTCTCATTATTAAGTCTTATTGTCAGCCGGGGCGCATTGCCTGATGCGGCTGAGTATTAAATAGTAATTCTAGCAGTTAAAATTATTTGATAATTTATGTCCTATTTTGTTATACAGATTAAAACTCGATGTGAAGAAAAATTCTTGAAGCGCGCGAATTCAGTGGTTGAAATCGAGAACGGGAGCCTGATCTGGCCGAGAAGGAACCTGAAGATTCGCAGGCAGGGTGCCTGGAAGGACTCACTTGCACCGATATTTCCAGGTTACGTGTTTCTTGATGTGGGGCATGTATCCACGGAACTTTATCTTAAGATGAAAAAAATTCCGGGATTTTCCCGTTTTTTACAGAGCAATCAGAATATTATGCCTCTTTCAGGAAGTGATAAAGAGCTGTTGTCCCATTTTATTTCTTTTGGCGAAATAGTTGATAAATCAATAGTTTTGTTTGATGAAAACAACAGGATCAAGGTTGTTTCCGGCCCCATGAAGGGAATTGAAGGTCTCATTGTGAAGGTTGACAGGAGGAAGGGGAGGGCCAAGATTAGGCTTGACATGTTTAAGAGTTCTTTTTTAATTGACTTTGGATTTGAGGCGCTGGATAATATATAATGCCAATGTTTAAAGGTGCGTGAGAAAAATGACGGTAAACTGGCTCGATGTATCATACGCGGGAGAAAATGAGAAAGTATTGATAATTTCCGCGCGCGGATATATCGATATGACTACAGCGCCTGACATAACGAAACTGATAAATGAAAGCATCGCGTTAGGGAAATATAAAATAATTGTAAACCTTGAAGGGGTTGACTATATAAGCAGTACCGGATGGGGAGTATTTGTAGCCGAACTGAAGGATATCAGGCAAAATAATGGCGATCTGGTACTTACAAACATGTGTCCGAATGTATTAAACATCTTTGAGCTTATGGAATTTTCAAGTATTTTGAAGGCTTTTAAAACTGTTGAAGAGGCCGGAGTATATTTTGCCGGGTTGAATGAAACGCCCGGGGTCCAAAGGGCGGTTCCGACCCGGGCTGGGATGGTGACCGGGTCGAAAATACCCCGGCCATCTATTTCCTCTAAGCCATCTTTATCCCCCGCGGTTGCAGACACGCCCGGTGAACATGCATTAGAATATTCTATAGGCGCTTACAGGAACGAGATCTTCAATATTGCCCACTACGAACTGGGGAAGAATATTATCAAAATAATATCCGAAAAGCCTTACTTCAGTATTACAGAGATCACCAGAGCCCTCCGGCAACCAAAATACGGAGGCAGGAAAAAAAAGAAGAATGAAGTAAAAAAAGAATTAAAAGAAATGGGCCTGTTAAAACGCAGGGCAAGGTTCGAATTTGTGCTTAAGGGCAGGGTTGTAACAGACGAGTTTGGATGATACACAGTTTTGGTATTATTACCGGGCGGTTTAATGCTAATGGAGATTGCTCGGGCTTTGGCTGCTATAACCTTTTTATTCGGGCCGCTTTTTTAAACTTTCCTTGAGCCTTTTGATGTGGCCGCGCCCCATACCCTTAACCTCGCAGCCAAGCTCAAGATACCGGCGGATTTTGTCATCATCGAGTATACAGAAACAGTCTATAATCGCGAACGGTTTACCAACTGCCTCATAGACTTTATCCGGATCGAGTGACAAATACGGCTTGTGGCGCACGGCAAGAACAATGGCTTCGACCCCTTTCATCGCGTTCCACATGTTTTTTTCAATTTTCAATGTCTTTAATTTTCCCTGTCTTTGAAAGAACCTGGACCTGCTGTGTTGCGGGTCTGGATAGGTATCCTGTTTTTCCAGTTCCCACCAGTGATCAAGATACGGGTCGTGTATCTTCACCTCCGCACCCATTTCAGCTAATTTTCTAACGATGAATTCAGAGCCGCTGTAACGCGTATCACCTACATCTTCCCTGTAGGAAGCGCCTAATATAAGAATATCCGCGGCCGCGAGCGGCTTTCCCATGTTGCGCATGGCGTCGCGCACAAGCTGAGGAGCGTGCATCGCTCTTGTATCGTTAATATCAATTGCGAGCGGTGTAACCTTGAATATTTTGTCATCCCAACCGAGGATGTGTTTATAAGCCCAAACGCCGAGGCCTCCGTCTTTCGGCAGGCAGTAACCTCCTATGCCGGGCCCCGGGAAGAGAATATTGGAATGTGTAGGCCTGATTTTTATTGCCTCGATTACTTTTTTCAGATCCACACCGTTTCGTTCAGCGTACAGGGACCACTCATCCATGAATGCCAGGATTGTGGACCGGTAGCTGTTCTCCACAATTTTAGCTGTTTCGGATTCAATCGGCCTGTCAAGCACTGTTAGAGGATATTGCTCTGTGTTTAAAACATCACTCAGGAATTTTTTGACTTTTTCACGCGCTTCTTCATTTATCCCGCTGCACACTCTCCAGAAGTCACGGATGGAAGCGACATAATTTCTACCGGGCATTACTCTCTCATAACTGTGGGAGAGGAGGGGGTCGGTTTTTATGCCCCGTTTTTCGAAGATTTTTTTCATGATCGGGTAGGCGACCTGTTCTGTCGTGCCGGGAGGTACAGTAGTTTCTATCAGTACCAGCGTGTGAGGTTCGATATGTTCTGCAATGGTGACAAAGGATTCTTCAAGAGCAATTGTATCCGCGCTTCCTGTGCTTACATCCCCGAGTGATTCCTTTTTAAAGTCGCACTGAACGTCAACAACAACGATATCGGCCAGATTAAGCGCATCGTCGGTAAATGTCGCGATAAAGGTCTTTTTTTCGATTACACAGCGTTTGATCATGGGTTCGACTTCGGGGTCCTCGGCTTTAATCGGTGATATGCCCCGGTTGAGATAGGGGATCTTCCAGTAACTGCGGGTGCTGGGGCGCTGCTTTCCTATTACAAATTTCTGTGATTTTCCGTTTTTATCTGTTGAATCCGCGATAACCGCTGCCATGACAGTGCCCACAAACCCCAGGCCGATCACAACAACAATCTCTTTACCTTCCTTACGTTTTTCAGCAACGATGTTTTTTAGATGTTCAAACTCTTTTTTGTAGTCCTCTTCAGCCGGAAGGGGATATTCTTTTCCTTCGGGACTCATTGAGCTTAGCTGTTCTGCCATTGTTGTTCTCCTAAAATAATGTCAAGATGAATGAGAACTGCTGATTCTACTTCCTTTAGTTTTGCTTTTTGCAGTTTACCCATGTATTTTACAAGCCTTTTCTTATCAATAGTTCTTATTTGATTGCTTTTGACTTTTGAATCTTTTGGGAGTACAGACTCTTCTTTCGTAATCAAAGTTTCAAAAGGATAGATTTTTTCAGTTTTTGAAGTAATGGGAAGCATTGTAATTGTGTCACTAAATTTATTGTTTTTATCATTTGAAATTACTAAAGCTGGCCTTGTCTTCCCTATCTCATGACCAGTGACTGGTTCCAAAGATACAAGCCATATTTCTCCTCTCTCGGGAAAATTTTTATTGTTGAACATTAAGGTTCCGTGAAATATTTATAAAGGAAAAATTACTTCCATCCCTCTAAGGATATATTCTCCCATTCTTCATTAATTTTTTTATCTTCTTCTTTTGTTACTTTATACCCTTCGGCAAGCAGCTTGTTCATTTTTTCTTTTTTTATTCTCGTCAGTTTTTCTTTTAATGCTTCTGCTATAAAGCGACTTTTGTTAGATATATTTTCAATTTCACGAGTTAATTCTTCCGGTAAAGTAATGTTTAACCTTTTCATTGGAATTTCCACCTGTATATATAATACAGAAAAAATCCTGTATTGTCAATACATACTATTTGCATGTCATACACTCAGGATAGCACATTGAGTCGGTAAAGACTTTTTGAAAATCAGACCGTACAGCGAGTTCTATATACTCTGTGTTCTGTGATATCCAGCATGCCTCTTCCCGGAGCTCTTTGGAAAGTAATACCATTTTTGCTCCCACTCCGGCGGCATTTCCAATGAATCTGATCTTCTCCGTTGGAATATCGGGGAGGAGCCCGATCCACTT
>DAOVJS010000159.1 GCA_030673105.1 Spirochaetota bacterium | reverse complement strand
TGCGCCCTTTGTTAACTCTTTCAGATGAGGTATTGACCACCAGCCCTTCCTCTGCCGGATAGGTACATGATGAGACCAGCTTTGTTCGGCCCCCCATCTGAGGACTCGTTATCTCGACAAGACATGTCCGGCAGCCTCCATAGGGCTTTAGATAAGAATTATAACAGAGTGTTGGAATTTTTATTTTCAATTTTCTTGCGGCTTCGAGCACCGTTGTATTAACAGGCACTTCGACAGATTGATTATCTATTGTAATTTTAACCATCATTCATACCTCACTGCATCAAATCTACAGACGTCAAAGCACATTCCACACTTTATGCACTTTTGCTGCGTAATAAAATGAGCTTTTTTAACCTCGCCTGTAATGGCCTGTGTGGGACAGTTCTTGAAACAAAGATGACAGCCGGTGCATTTATCTTCAAGGATGCTGTAATGAATCAACGTCTTGCATGTTCTCGCGGGGCATCTCTTTTCCTTTATATGAGCTTCATATTCATCACGGAAATAGCGGATAGTTGTGAGCACGGGGTTCGGTGATGTGTTTCCCAGCCCGCAGATGGCGGTTTCTTTTATCAACATTCCCATATTTTGAAGCAGATCAATGTATTCCTCTTTTCCCCTGCCCTCAGTGATTTCGGTTAAAATATTGAGCATGTGTTTTGTTCCTTCCCGGCAGGGTGGGCACTTACCGCAGGATTCATCCTGTACAAAGGAAAGAAAGTATCTTGCAACCTCCACCATACAGGTCTCTTCGTCCATGACAATCAGACCACCAGACCCCATGATTGCGCCCGCTTTTGTCAGGGATTCATAATCAATGGGAGTATCGAGAAGATGATCGGGAATACATCCCCCTGAAGGCCCGCCGATCTGAACAGCCTTGAATTTTTTATCCTTCAGGATGCCTCCACCGATATCAAAAACAATTTCCCTCATCGTGATTCCCATCGGAACTTCCACAAGCCCTGTATTTTTCAATTTACCCACAATAGAAAATACTTTTGTGCCTTTACTAGTTTCGGTGCCGATTTCCGAATACCATTTCGCGCCGTGCTGTATAATCCTCGGGACATTTGCCCATGTCTCTACATTGTTTATATTAGTCGGCTTCTGCCGGTATCCGGAAAAAGCGGGGAAGGGCGGTTTGGTTCTTGGTTCAGGAGTATTTCCCTCAAGAGAATGGATTAAAGAGGTTTCTTCACCGCACACGAATGCGCCGGCCCCCCTGTTTACCGAGATATCAAAAGTAAACCCTGTGCTCAGTATATCCTTACCTAAAAGCCCATATTTTTTTGCCTGTTTAATGGCGTGGATTAAACGTTTCAATGCAAGGGGATATTCATCCCTGATATATACAAAACCTGCGGACGCCCCAATGGCATAGGCGCCAATAACCATTCCTTCCAGTATACAATGAGGGTCAGATTCTACTATAGATCTGTCCATAAACGCGCCCGGGTCACCTTCATCAGCGTTACATATTATAAACTTTTCATCTTCACGTGCGTTTTTACAGATTTCCCATTTCCTTCCTGTGGGAAAACCTGCCCCTCCTCTTCCCCGCAAACCGGAGCTTTTAATTTCCTCTATTACTTCTTCGGGAGTCATTGCGGTGAGTGCTTTTACCATCGCCCTGTAGCCGTCTTTTCCTATATACTCATCGATATTTTCAGGATCAATTGAGCCCCGGTTTGAAAGAGCAATCAGCTGCTGTTTTTTGAAGAACTCGATATCACTCATTTTTGGAACAGGTGTTTCTTTTTTAGGTGGAATATACATCAGCTTTTCAACCGGTCTTCCTTTGAGAAAGTGTTCCTCTACAAGGTGAGGGACATCATCAACTGTGAGGAACTGGTAGAATATTCCCTCAGGCTGTACCACCATGATTGGACCATTCGCGCAGAAACCATTACACCCTGTAAGTATAATCTTGATTTCATTCTGAAGACTGTGTTTCTTCAACTCGATTTCAATCGCTTCTTTTAACTCTAAGGACTTGTTTGAAACACATCCGGTACTCGCGCAAAGCAGCAGATTCGTTCTGAATCTTCCCATTTATGATAACCTCTCACTTCCTATTTCAAGAGCATATTTGGAAGTTATGTTGCCGCCCATAACATGTTCCTCAAAAATTTGTCTGACTTTTTCTTCATCTAAATCAACGTACTTTACAGGTGGTTCGCCTTTTATTTCCACAGTGGACATGGGTTCACGGCTGCAGAGTCCTGCACATCCCGAAGTAATAAGTATTACATCATCCGTATTAGCTTTCTCGACCTGTGTAAGAAACTCGTTCAGTATCTTCCTTGCGCCGGACGCAATTCCGCATGTACCCATGTGTACAGTTATTTTTGCCCTTCCCGCACCCTCACGGAGGTTTGTGACTGATCTCATCTTCTCGTTTATTTTGTCTAAGTCCTCGGGTTTTAATTTCATAAAGCATTATCTCGTTTTTTTAGAATTCTGCCGTGCTATAGGTGTAACTCCTGCCAATATCTTCCAGATAATGCGCATCGGAAAAACTGACAGGTGGAAAACCATTAATAACCTGGAGTTTACGCCGGTTATCTCATCATTTTCATCAACGGTACTTATTCAGCAGTTTTTTTAATTTTCCCTGATCTATTTTTCCATGATATTCCCCATCAACCAGCACAAGGGGCCCGAGGGCACAGGCACCAAGGCAGTTGACAGTTTCCAGTGTAAACTGATTGTCTTCAGTTGTTTGCCCTGATTTGACGCCCAATTCTCTCTCCAGGGTCTCAACAATCTTGGTCGCTCCGTTCACGTGACAGGCGGTTCCAATACAGACACGTACATGATGTTTACCAACCGGTTCAAGCCTGAATGATTTATAGAAAGTTGCCAGGGTATATAGTTTTGCCATAGGGATATCCAGTTCAGCAGATACCCTTAAAAGCACCTCCTCCGGCAGGTACCTGTACTCTCCATGAATGTCCTGCATGAGTCCGATAATAGTGCCCTTTTCGTTTTTAAATTTTTCTATTATTTGGTCTATTTTTTCGCTTTGCTCATTCAATAGTTATACTCCACCTCCGGTTTGTCTTAAAGGTTTTATTCTTCACCATTTCCATAATGGTTTCGATAAAGTCAGGGATGTAGATATCAATGTCCTCCTTCACTTTTACCTGACAGGCCAGACGGATATTGTTCTGTTTCTCTTCCCGGCTCATGTAAATTTCTTCAGTTGGAAGTATATGTCCTCCGCCTCTGAGTACCTTTACCTTACAGTAACCGCAGCTTCCTTTGCCCCCGCATGAAGAAGAAATTTTTACTTTATTGGCAGTTAGGTAGGTAAGTAAAGAATTTCCGCCCTGGACTTTTATTTCCTTTTTTTCGTCTTCTTGATTAAGATTGATTGTGCACTCCCCGTAAGTAACAAGGAGCCGGTCCGCAATTGCCAGCAGAATTGTAATTACCAGCAGAATCAGGTTCATGATAATAAGCGGTATAAAGTTCATTGTATTTTCACCATCCCAGCGAAACCTAAAAATGATAAAGCTATAATCCCGGCCATGATCATAATTATTCCTGCCCCCCGGTATCCCCTGGGTATGTCCCCGATTAGCTTGAGCTTTTCATTGATGGCGGCGATCATAACTATTGCAAGCATCCAGCCGACTGCCGAGCCGAAGGCAAAAACCACTGTCTGAAAATAAGTATAATCTCTCAGCACCATGAAAAGAGAAATAGCAAGAACCGTACAGTTGACTGTTATCAGGGGAAGAAATATTCCGAATGCGGACTGCAGGACCGGGAAAAATCTCTCCATGATCATTTCGACAAGCTGAACTGTAGCAGCGATAACAATAATGAAGGTGATATAGTAAATGATCTCACTGCCGGTTGGTACAAGTATCAGGTGGTATATGGGCCAGTTAATAGCAGCTGTCAGAGTGATAACGAAAATCACTGCAAATGCCATGCCTGTAGCTGTGTTTATATTTCGAGACAGAGATATAAAGGGGCACATCCCTAAAAGATAGGTGAGTGCAATATTATGAGTAAAAATTGCAGCCAGAAAAATTGTTAGTAAGTGGACCACAGCTCAACAACCTCCTGTCATTAATCAATTTTTGCCAGAGTTCTGGTAAGCCAGATAAATATACCCAGGAGAAAAAATGCCCCTGGAGCCATTGACATCACAACCCAGTTGGTCCATCCCTCAGGCATTACCCTGATGCCCATAAGAGTCCCAAAGCCAAGCAGCTCACGTAATACGGCTATACTTATGAGTGTATAGGCATACCCGAATCCATTTGACAGTGCGTCCAGGACAGAAAGGCGCAGGTTATTTTGTATATAAAAGGCTTCAGCCCTCCCCATGATGATACAGTTTGTAATGATAAGACCAACATAGGGTCCAATGGCGGTACTTATGGTGGGAAAGAAAGCCTTGAGGAATTTATCCACTATAATAACAAACGTTGCAATAACTATCATAAAGGTTATTATTCTTACACGAATCGGAATCATGCGACGAAGCAAGGATATGATAATTGCAGTTGCTACGAGAACAAAAGTAACGCCCGCGCTCATGGCGATGGCATTATCAACCCTGTTCGACACCGCGAGCGCTGAACAGATCCCGAGTACCATGGAAAAAATGGGATGGTCCCGCCAGATCCCATTTGCCATTGTTTTATACCCTTCAGTGCTTTTAAGTTTCTTAAGATTCATTCATTTCCTGCCTTGATAAAGGATATCTGGGTTTATCTATTAATATTCGGGTATTTTGTACCAGCCCTCTCCGGTATTTTAATACCGGCTATATTTCTAAAATACAAATAATCATGTATAAACCATAGGCTAGCAATTAAATATCATAATGATTGAAAATATACTTGCCTATATTTATTGTACTGGGAGTTGATAATCGTCTCAAATGCCTTGCTGCTCATTGTGGCACCTGTAATGCCGTCAACTTCATTTTCATCTTTTGCTCTGCCAGGGGGAACAATCAACAATTCAGGATGGAGCTTTTTATCTTTGAACCTGTCAAGGAACTGCTGCTCCGCAATTCTGCCGCCCAGACCGGGTGTCTCCTCCTGGTAGATTATTGTAACTGCCTTAATTGTCTCAAAATCCGGTTTAATTCCGATCACTCCCTCAATAGGACCCCACAGCCCTGATCCTGAATACTCGAACGCGGTATCACCGCTTTTTGAGATATAAAAGGTCTTATCTTCCTTAATCATTACTTCAATATTATCAGAAAAGACACTTTCAACGTCTTCTTCTATATACAGGATCTCAAGAGCGTCTAAAACACTCTTTATAATGGAAATCTCGTTATTCTTTTCAATAATGGGAGCAGTAATTGTGTTAACGGCTAACAGAGCGGCGGTTAATACACTACCTAAAATAAGTACGAAAATGATCATTAATATTTTATCTTTCATTTTTCTTAGGCCTGTATTTTATTGTGACTACCATATAGTCTATAAGGGGTGTAAACCCGTTCATCAGCACAATGCTGAACATTACTCCTTCGGTATAACCTGAGAACACCCGTATTAAGAACGTAAAGATCCCCGTGGCTATCCCGAAAATAATTTTTCCTGTTTTTGTATAGGGTGATGTTACCGGGTCTGTTG
>DAOVJS010000058.1 GCA_030673105.1 Spirochaetota bacterium | reverse complement strand
TTCTGCTGCTCTGGAGCACCTGAAGATGTAGAAGCCGTCATCATCGATCAGGCAGCGCGGGAGTAATAGCTGTTCCTGCTGCTCTGTGGCAACCAGAGGGCCATGAAAATATATTCTTACCAGAATTTATTCCTGTAATTTTTATAGAATCTTTTGTACATTTACTAACTAATAAAACTTGTGTACGGTTTGTTTCTAAAATAATTTAATTGTGAGGAAGGCAGTTATGGAGAAAAATTACGATTATGACATTGTTGTAATAGGAGCCGGGCCTGGCGGGTATGTCGCGGCAATACGGGCGGCGCAGCTTGGATTAAAGCCTGCAGTGATTGAAAAGGATAAACCGGGAGGCGTATGTCTTAACATCGGTTGTATCCCGTCAAAGGCAATCATTCATCAGGCGGAAGTTTTTAATTCGGTTGATGAGCTAAGGAAGATGGGGGTAGGGGTGGATACATCGACTCTTGATTACAGCGCCGTATTTAAAAAATCACGGAAAGCTGCTGACACACTTTCCAGAGGAGTAAATTATCTTCTGAAAAAGAATAAAGTCGACCTTATTGAGGGGACCGCGGTCCTGAAGGGTCCGCATGAAGTGGCCCTTCAGGACGGGCGTACAATTTCGGGGGGGAATATTATTATCGCGACAGGTTCAAAACCGCGAGCGGTGCCGGGATTCGAGTTTGACGGTGAAAGGGTTTTGTCATCCGATGACGCGCTTATGCTTCAAAAACTCCCTGAGAAGATCCTGATACTCGGGGCAGGTGCAATCGGAGTGGAGTTTGCGCATATCATGAATACGTTCGGTGTTGAGGTCCATCTGGTGGAGCTGCTGGGCCATATAATACCAATTGAGGACGCGGAAATCGCGGGGGTCCTGGAGCGTTCATTCAAGAAGAGAGGCATAAAGATTTATACATCGACAAAGGCCCTTTCAGCAAAGATGTCCGGAGGTGGTGCGGTGGCACAGCTTGAATCTGAGGATGGAAAACAGCTGAGCCTTGAAGCTGATAAGGTTCTTGTTGTTGTAGGGAGGGCGCCGAACACGGAGGGCATAGGGCTCGAGAATCTCGGTATTGAAACAGAGAAGGGGTTTATTCCTGTAGGAGATTTTTATCAGACCAGGGTCCATTCCATCTATGCTGTGGGGGATGTGGTTGCGTCACCGCTGCTTGCCCATGTGGCATCTAAAGAAGGGGAGATAGCGGTAGAGCATATTGCCGGCAGGAATCCTTCGCCCGGGATTGATAAAGAAGAAATCCCATCCGCGATCTACTGTGAGCCGCAGGTTGCAAGCTTCGGTTACACAGAGGCACGCGCCGAGGAGGAGGGAATTGCCTTCAAGAAGACATCCTTTCCATATCGCGGCACAGGAAAAGCCGTTGCTGTTGAACGGTCTGAGGGCATGGTTAAGGTTCTCTATGATCCGGAAACCTCTGAAATTCTCGGGGCGCATATTATCGGAATAAACGCAACCGAGCTTATTCACGAGCTGCTGCTGGCCAGGTCGTCCGAGCTTCTTCCGGTTAATATTGCAGAGATGATCCATGCGCATCCGACACTGTCGGAGGCTTTAATGGAGGCGATGAGGAACGCGGAGGGATGGGCGATCCACATTTAGATTGAGTACGAAGAGCGCGGAGGGATGGGCGATCCATGATTCAAAATAAATATATTCTTCTTCTTAATAATACATTGAAGGAGTATATACTCACACTGAACAACCGGGAGAAGGGACGGCTGAGGGAAAAGTTTGAGTTTCTTGAAAACGGAATATGGGACACAGGTGTTCGCGTTAAGAAATTAAGAGGAGTATCGGAAAAGGTCATATTTGAGGCGAGGTTATCAAAGGGTAACAGGATTATTTTTACCCTTGGAAAACATAAAAAAAATACTGCCATTTACGTATGGGGAATCGTTAAACATGATGACATCAGCTCTTCTGCTCAAAAAATCCTGCCTGCTAATGTGCCGTTTTTGAGTTTTGATCCGGAAACGAGGGAAGAATTTCCGGATATCAGTATAGATGACCTGACGGACAGTTATTTCAGCCAGGAGAATATCGAAGAGAAATCCCCCGATGACTACGGGCCCCAGAAGTGGCTTGTATTAACGGATGAAGAGTGGAAAAGACTTCTTCTCACCGCTGATCCGGATAGTTTTGAAATTTATCTTTTTCTTACATCTGATCAGGAAGATGTGCTCAAAACCGATCCTCCTGTTCTCCTTTCCGGGACTGCCGGAAGCGGAAAAACAACAATTTCTGTTTACTACCTTCTGAAAAAAGAGTTTAAGGACAAAAAAAAGATCTTCATTACATACAGCCCGTTCCTGAAACAGTTTTCAGAGCGAATTTACAACGGCCTTGTTAAGAACACCGGTCATGAGAAAACAGACAAAAGTCCGGATTTCTATGTTTTCAGGGACCTGCTCAGGGACATTATGAAGGCCAATAATAAGGAATATGATGAAAAAAAGGAGGCAGGTCTTAGAGAGTTTGAGAATATCTTTCGAAATCATAAATTATATAAAAAATATGATACAGAACTTGTCTGGGAAGAGATCCGCTCAATTATCAAGGGGGCCAAGCCGCCAATAAGTGTTAACAGGTACAGAGAACTTGTGTTAAAGTGTAGCGCCGGTGTGTTATCGAGGAACAACCTTCATGAGTTGACAGGGTATCTTTACGGCCTTAAAAATTATGAATTTATTAATAAGATAGAAAGCATCATTGACAGGAAATCCAGTTTTTCATCCTTTGATGATTTTGTTCTTAACCTGGGAAAGCCCGGAACCGGTTTAACAGAAAAAGCACTCTTTATCCTGCAGCATATTTTAAAAATTATCGAAAAAAAATCGAATAATTTTTCAAACCCTCTGCTCACATTCAAGGAGTACACTCTTCTTGGAAGAAAGAGAGCTCCCAATTTTTTATATGATCGCGCGGAAATTTATTCAATCGCCGAGTATTACCAGGGCAGACTTGAGGAACAGGGTCTGTGGGATGAAATAGATATCTGCAAAGGTGCGGTCCGGTTACTAAATACAGCGAATGATAAATTCTCCTACGAACTTGTCGTCTGTGATGAGGTTCAGGATTTTTCTGATATTCAGATTTCTCTCATTTTCCGGCTGGCAAAAAATTACCGCGACATTTTTCTTGCAGGAGACCTTAAACAGATTATTAACCCCAGCGGTTTCAGGTGGGAGGAGGTTAAGAACAGGTTTTATGAGAGGGGCATTCAGGTTCCCGGGGTATTTAATCTCAACTTAAATTTCAGGTGTGTCGGGAATATTGTAAAGCTTTCCAATGCCCTTCTCGATCTCAAGCAGAAGCTTATCGGTCTTTCCAGCGGGGAGATGAGAGAGGAGTGGAAGTTCAACGGAAAACCCGCTTTTCTTATTTATGGGGTAGAAGAAGATGAGATGATTGAAAAAATCCAGATAACCGGTACGGGACAGATTATACTGGTAAGGGACAATTATGAAAAAGTCAAACTGAAAAAGGCCCTGCATACGGAACTGGTATTTACAATTAACGAAGCAAAAGGGCTGGAATTTGATACAGTCTTTTTCTGGAAGTTCTGTCAGGATAAAAAATCTTCTGAGATCTGGAGGAAAATTAAGAAAGGCCATCACTTTGAACGAAACCATTATCCGCATATAAAGCATGAGATAAACCTTCTCTATGTGGCAATAACCCGCGCAAGAAATACCCTCATCATTTATGACGGTGTGCTTCCTTCTGCAATATGGGATATTGAAGTTTTTCAGGATAAACTTTTCAGGACAGCGGAAAAGGAAGCGCTTTCGGAGATCTGGCAGCACGTTTCATCCCCTTCTGAATGGGAGGAGCAGGGTGATTACTTTTTCGAACGTGAATATTATCCTGCGGCAGTGGAATGTTACAAGAATTCCGGTAATTTGATAAAGACAGAAGTGGCGCAGGCATTTGCATTTGAGAGGAATGAGGATTATGGAAAAGCAGCTAAACTTTTTGAGAAGCATGGGTACCATAAAAGGGCAGCAGAAAGTTATGAATTAATCAGGAATTATAAAAATGCTTTAATCATCTGGAAAAAGCTGAAGGATGACAGTCGCGCTCTTCTCTGCACGATAAGGATGTATGAGAAACAGAGAAAATACAATAAGGCCGCGGAGGAGTGGGAAAAATTAAAAAATATCGGGAACGCTCTTAAAAACTGGGAAAAGGCAAAGAACTACGAAAAGATTGCCGGCTATTATTTTGCCAGGAAACAGTATAAGAAGGCCGCGTCACGCTTTGAACAGGCGGCTGATTATCAGGCGGCCGCCGAATGTTATAAAAAGGTGAAGGAATATGATAAGGCAGCAGGCCTGTATTATAAGGCCGGAGATTACAAAAACGCTTCGGTGCTGTACAAAAGATTGAAAAATAACGGGCGCATGATTCAGTGTTATGAGAGTTTGAAAGATTATTATAACGCCGCTTTACTGCACGAAAAGAATAAAGATGTTGATAATGCCGTTAAGAGCTTCAGAAAGTATGCCGTCATCTCGGAGGAAAACCGGAATAAACTTGAGAAGGAAGCAGCAAAATATCTTTCGTCGGTACGGACGACATTGAAGTCTGCTGTCCGTTATTCAGCCCTCTCTATGTATGAAAAATCGGCTCAGTTGTTTTACGGAAAAGGATTCTATGAGAATGCGATCAAGGAATTTGATAAACTGGGAAATTATGCTTCCCTTGCCAGATGTTACGCGAAAATGGGAAAATATTATGAGTCTGCCCTGGCATTTGAAAAGACAGATTTAGAAAATAAATGGGATGAAGTAATAGACTATTTTCTTGACTACATATATGACAACAAAAAAAATGAGAAAAAACGTGCCGATAGGATCTATAAAGAAGCGGGCAACTATTTCCACAGCGGCCGCTATGACAGGGCCCTTGCCCGGTATAAGGCCATAAGATTCCCGGAAAGAATATTCGACACATATCTGAAGGTCAACAGGGATGAAGAAGCACTGTCATATTTTATGAATGAAGATATGGATGAGTATGTTGGAAGGTATATTGATGAAAAGAAGGATATAGATGTTTCTCTTAATTATCTTTCTTCCCTGAGTGAAGATTATTTTGGAGAAGATGACTGGTACTACGATGAAAAGACTGATGATTTAGATGTTATCGCAAGGTTACTCAGCATGCGTTTGAAAAAATACAAAGATAAAGAAACGCTATCTTTTATAAATAAATTTATTTCTTCTTTTGAGAATTACTTTTTTTCTTTTGAAGACCGCATTCCCGATTCATTATTTGATCTTGTTCTTGAATCAAAACAATACAACGCGGTTTTTCAAATTATCAGTTCAAACATAAACGCCAGAAATAAGCTTCCGGGAAAAATCGAAATTTTTCTCGATTCGGTTAAGATGGCAGCAGAGGGATCAAATGATGAAAATCTTTATGCCAGTTATTATTTCTTCCATGACAGGGAAAAATATGAGAGCGTAATTGAAAGACTTGAAATGACAGACAGGAACTTTGAAGTATTTGCCGAAAGCAGTTTCCAGTATCACAGGGCAGCGGATTATATGTTCAGGGAAGGTAAAATTGAAAGGGCAGCGAGGGTATGCCGGAGCCATAAAGATTTTAACATGGCCGCCTCAATATATGAAAAGGCTGGAGATTTTAAAGCAGCGGGAAAGGATTACAGGGATGCTAAGAATTATTCCGACGCCTTAAGATGTTTTCAAAAAATAAATGATGAGAGAAGCATTGCGCGTGTATACGAAAGAATGAAAGAGTACCGGAGTGCGATCGATATATGGAAAAGGCTTGATAGACCAAGGGAGATAATGCGGATAGAAAAGAAGATGAAAAAGGAAGAGGCAAAAAGAGAACAGCTTAACCTTTTCCAATAGAACCTGCCTTTATTTTAAAAAAGTCATAGTATTTTATTCACTTGATCTAAAAAACAAACATATGATAAGTCATTCAGAAATATCCAATACAGTTGTTATTGGCATTAACGGTACTCTCTCCAACGGCGGATTTCAGCAGTACTATCTTCCCCGGAACCATTGTTAAGTCCCGACAATTTATTCTGAATTTCAACAGCTGATTGAATACGTGGATTATTACGCGGTATCTGTGTTTTTCGACGCATTTCTATATATTGACGCAATGCCTCACGAAACAGCTCGCTCCGATTACGATGTTCTTCATGAGCGACAATATCCACTTAGGCTAAAAACTCAGGCGGGAGTGAAATCATAATCTTTTTTGTCATTTTTTTATTTGTTAAAACTCGATATTCGCCTTTTTACACCAGCTCCTTTGCCCTTACCCTTTCGAGGGCCCAGTGGGTATACTTTCTTATCTTTGCGTCCGGGTCCTCTTCCAGAGATTTTAATATTTCTTTCCCCTCATCGGTTTCAAGTCTTTCAAGTGCTTTCACCACATTTATCCTGACTTCCCTGTCAGGATCCCGGGAGCCCATTATAAGCCCTCTGAATGCCTTCACCGTACCGATGAGTGAAAGTATCTTCGCGGCTTCTCTTCTAACAGCAGGATTTCTCTGTTTTAATTTCTTTATCAGATCTTCTGTTCCGCCGGAAGAATCAAGGGTACTGCTTGCGTAAGTCTTTAATGCAGTGAGCTCCGACTCAAGCAGCCGGATCAGGGAAGGCCAGGCCTCTGACCCCATTTCAATAAAAATGACGGAAATTTTTTCTTTTAAGCTTTCACTGCCGTCTTTCATTTTTTCTATCAGCACTTTTATATTTTGCTCATCGGAGTGACTTTTTAATTCGGAAATAATGTCACGTGTTAGGTTTTCATCTTTCCGGAGAAACTCCACGAGTACGCCTGTCGCGTATGGTGCCCCGGATCCGGAGATTCCTTTTATTATTGCCTGTTTTATGGACAGAACTTCGTTTTCATCAAAAAATATGGCGGCCATCTCCTTCAGGATTTCCTTTTTTCCTGTCCGGCCCAGGGCAGCCGCTACCTGGTTCCTGACCTCTTCAACAGGATCCCTTAAAAGAGTCAGAGCTCCGTTGAAGGACCTTGCATCACCCATCTTCACGAGCGCAAAAGTCGATGCAATCCTCACAAGAGGGTCCGCATCATTCAATGCGTCCCTTATTTCTGAGTTAAAGTCCTTGATGCCGGTGTTCGGCAGCAGGGCTATAATATGCGACCTGATCTCACCGTCAATCTGGTCCAGGTAGTAACGGATTTTATTCTTAAGAAGTTCCTGCGGGAATTGTTTTAGAATCACGGCAAGGTCACTCACAAACTCAACAGGAAGAACCGTTAAATTTTCAATGATAAAAGAGAGACAGTAGTCTTTTTTTAGTTCTGCCAGCATGAGCATCGATTGGACCAGGAGCCTATTGCTAAACCCGCGATCCTGAGAAAGCGTTTTCCGGCCATCGTTAATGATCTCGATTAACCTCTTAATAAGTGTATCGGGCTCCTTTTTTAAAAGAGCATCCCTTGTGATTTCTACTAAATCATTCCTTTCTATCAGGATATTAATGAGAGGGTCAATAAAAAGCGCATCGGGAAGTGGAGTGATGTTTTCAATAATAATTAACAGAATCTCTCTGTTTTTGATATTCCGGTAAAGTTCATCTCTTAACAGTTCTTTGGCCTCCCTGTCTCCCCTTTTGACTATAGACTTCACTGCCTGGCTGTGCACGTCTTCAAAGCCGGCCTCAATTGTTTTTTTCATGAGCTCGCCTAACAGAGCTTCATTGCCGCTTTTTTCCAGTATTTCGGCCGCTACCAGGAGGCTTTCCCTGCTCCCATGGGATATACAATTTTTTAAAAATCCCGATACCCCGACAGATACGGCATTTTGCAGCATAGTTCTTTTGTTATTAAAATCTTCCCTGTCTCCCAGGTCAAGACGTGTGCAGAAACGGTCGAATGCGCCTGAGCGTTCGAGATAATTTGCCGCATGAAACCTGATTTCAAGGTTCCGGTCTTTCATGAGCTCTGTCGCGATTGCTTCATCATCTCTATCCTGCAGCTTTAATGCCTGAATAATGTGAATAATTTCCGGCGGCTTGAGGGCCCCCAGATCAAGTTCCGGTAACCTGGCGAAGGTTTTTCTGTACCTGCCGAGAGCAGCAGACCGGACCTCAGCATTCGGGTCGTTTAATATCATGGAAAAAAGCCGGTTTTTAAAATCTTCTATATTGTCCGGCGTGAAATATCCTGCCATTGTCTTTCTGATTATGGGATTCGGATCGGTAAACAGCTCCTCCAAAAGACCTTCTGCTTTTCCGTTTTCAGCATTTAAGAAAACCTTCAGAGCAAAAAACCTTCCTTTCCAGTTCGGATCACCGAGCATTTCACGTATTTCATCCTCTTTTTCCCTGAATAACTGATACGCCTTTTTCCCGTCGAAATCTTCACCATTACCCGAATGGGCAACCTTTTGAAGGGGAAGCTTGTTTTTATACATGTTAAGCCAGGTTTTAAAGTAATTCAGGTAGTTTTTCTTTTCCAGTGCGTAATTAAAGCATATGAAGAATCCCTCTTCGATATAATAGTCTAAAATGTATCGAAAATACTTTTTCACAGGAGAGCTCTTAAGTTTATCAATCCAGAAGCCTGTAAGCCCTGTCTCATAGAGAATTTTATTTATGGTTTCAGTTTTCTTTCCCTCTAAAAGTTTTGTGATAAGCCTGTTTTTGCCTCTAAGCCAATTATCAGCAGACTGCCTGGCAGGAGCGGGCAGGTAGATATCTTCTCCTTCTATAAACCGCGTAAAAGCTGTAATGAAGCGGTTCCTTTTTATGAGATATCTTATGATCAGCCAGAGGATTACACAGATGATGATCGCCACGGGGATTATTAGCGTTAGATTTTGTAATTGAAAAAAATTTATAAGTAATTTCATGTAACCGTCCTTGCTGCTTTGCAGCATTTATAGATTTTTATAAATTGTAATCCAGTACTACCCTGTCTTTCTTAAAACCCTGTATATTTTTATTGGTTTTTCCTTTCCCCTAATTTTTACGGGGGGCCTTTCTTCGACCTTAAAGTTCCTGGTTAAAAGGGAGCGTGTAACCTCGGTGATTATGATTTCTTCAGGGCCCGCTATTCCCTCAAGACGGGAGGCAATATTCACAGTATCCCCGATAACTGTATAGTCTACGCGCCGGGCCGACCCAAGATTTCCAGCAACAAGAGGACCGGTGTGAATTCCTATGCCTATTTTGAGATCAGACGCCTTACCTTTGAAGAAGCTTCTCTTCGAGCTTTTTACCATCTGCTGAATTTCAAGCGCGCATGCCACAGCAAGCTGAGCATCATCCTCCTCGGTTTTAAGGGGAACTCCCCACGCGGCCATTATGGCGTCCCCGATAAATTTGTCGATGTAACCGTTGTGGTTAATTATGCTTTCAACGGCCACGCTGAAGTATTCATTTAATATTTGGATTATGTATTCAGGATCTTTTCCTTCTGAGAAAGAGGTATATCCTCTGATGTCAGCAAAGAAAACGGTCGCGTCCTTCTTGTCACCTCCAAGGTTTATCAGGTCGGGATTTTCCACTAACTTTGCAACTACCCGCTCTGAAAGATACCTGGAAAAAATATCCTTTATCAACCTTCGCTCTTCCCTTACTATTTTTACCTCCTTTTCCAGCTCACGCTCTTTGCTCTGGTCCGTAAACAGGAGGGTCAGGCCCTCCCGTTTTCTTTTTCGTGAGAAAAGAGGCGATGTATTCAAAGAAAAATCGACCTCTTCTTCTTCATTCCTGTAAATGCCCTCTGCACCGATAATTTCATTTCCGGTTTTTATTGACGCAGTAATAACATTAAGCATCTTTTTACCTAATTTATTATCAAATATGGTTTTGATGTTTTTACCGACGTCAGATTCTGCAAGAAAAAACCTTGCCCCGGCGGCACGGTTAAAGTATTTGAGGTTTCCCGACCTGTCTGTGGCAAGCAGTAGGTTCGTCATCGAAGAAAATATGTTTTCCTGATACCTTTCAAGAACTTCGATCTTGTGTGTGTATTCTTTCAGTTGATTGTGCAGAACAGAGTTGTGAAAATATTCTCCTGCCAGTCTTGTGACGGCCTCGATTGCCTGAAGTTTATTTCTGTTAAAGAACAGTATATCCCGGGAATTGAGGATAACGAAACCGTATACCTTTTCAGCGGTTCCGATAGATGCTGCCACTCCGGAGGCCATGGAATCATGCAGGAGAAGAGGCAGGAAAGGACTTTTTTTTCGTTCGTTGAGTACTACGGATTCACCTGATTCTATAATAAACTGAAAAGGATCATCCAGGGCGGAAAATACTTCCCGGACGCTGTACCTTCCCCTTCTGTAGAGAATCCGGATCACTTTTTTATTTATCGAGTAAAAACAGGTCAGATGGGCACCTGTTATGTCAAAAAGCTGTTCAACAAGAGATGATATAAAATGTTTGATATCAAACCCTTTTCCTATAACTGTGCCCGCCCGTATCACATCATCCAGAATGTTCTGCATAGCATTACCACTCCAAAAAGATTATCCTATAATCATATTTATTTCTTTAATATTTTGCAATACTTTTTTGAAATAAGGCATTTGCGTTGTAAACATTTTATTGGAAAATTTAAAAACCTACGAAAAACTCTACAAATGTCTCCTTTAAACCTTCTTATGGCTGTCTACAATATATTCTTCAGCCAATAATATTCCAATTTTAATAAATCCTAAACCCAGCAAGCGCATCTTTCCACCTGTTCTCAATAAAATAATAATGTTATGAGTCTCAAAATATTACCTCACGCAGCCCTGACAAGACTGCGCATATAATCCTTCTGCTTTTCCTTGACCCTCCCCAGTGCCATCGCAAGCATTATACACATCGCAAGCGAACAGCGCAGCTTCATCTTCTTTAAACCACGAATATAATGCTGCTCAAACCCAAAACTCACATCAAGCCTGCTGTTCACCCGCTCCACAGCCGTCCTCTTCTTATAGATGCTCTTCCACCTGTAACTCGATCTCGCCAACGGCGTGAATACTCGCCTGTCCTCTTCCAGCGGTATCCTCAAACCTTTCCCTACAGGACACCGACCAGCCCCTCCACATTTATACCCATAATGCTTAGCAGGACAGCGGTACTTTAAACTACCTCGCTTCTTCTCAAATCCACCATAGGCCATCTCTCTCTGCTCGTCTTCATTCGGATTAACGCAAAATACCTCTCCCTTGTAATTATATACTACGTTCCATGGCCTCCCTATCGCCTTCGTCTCTTCTCCATCCTTCCACATGTT
>DAOVJS010000168.1 GCA_030673105.1 Spirochaetota bacterium | reverse complement strand
ATCATCAATATATGTGAAATCTCTTTTCATCTTACCGAAATTGAAAACATCGATCGGTTCTTTCCCAATGATTTTTTTTGTAAACTTGAAGAGAGCCATATCGGGCCTTCCCCACGGCCCGTAAACGGTAAAAAATCGCAGACCGGTAGAAGGAATTTTGTAAAGAGATGCGTAAGCGTGGGCCATAAGTTCACTTGCTTTTTTCGTTGCAGCGTAAAGCGACACAGGATGGTCTACGTTCTGGTGTACTGTAAATGGTATTTTTTTGTTTGCCCCGTATACCGAGCTGCTTGAGGCAAATACAAGATGTTTGACTCCAGTGTGCCTGCAGCCTTCCAGTATATGTAAAAAGCCGACAATGTTGCTGTGAACATAGGTGTGGGGGTTTTCCAGAGAATAACGAACACCCGCCTGGGCGGCAAGATGTATGACCGCATCAAATTTATGTTTTTTAAAGATGCCCTCCACTTCATCCCTGTTTTCAAGGTCAATTTTTACAAATGAAAACTTTTTACTTTTAAGAAGCTGTCTGAGCCGCGCTTCCTTCAGGCTGACTTCATAGTAAGGGTTGAGATTATCAATTCCCGTGACATCAACCCCGTCATTTAAAAGCCTTTTTGAAAGATGAAATCCGATAAATCCGGCAGCTCCTGTAATGAGAACATTATTCATATTTTATTTACCAGCCATTAAGTCAAATTCAGGCAATCAGTTGTTATTCATCAGGGAATATATTTTAAATCTCCTGCCGCAATGAACCAGGGATTTACCAGACTTTTTTTATTATATATTAAAGATTTATTTGTTTCTTTCTGTAACAAATACCCGCCGACCTGTTCTATAATGGCATGTCCCGCTGCTGTATCCCACTCCATGGTGGGGGCGAAACGGGGATAAACATCCGCCTTACCCTCGGCAATGGCGCATAATTTCAATGAACTTCCGAGAGAAATCTTTACGATTTTCTTATACAGTTTTTGTAACTGATTGAGAAACTCCTCCGTCTCGTCAGTCATATGAGACCGGCTGATAATTACATTGAGTTCGGAATTTACATCATTTTTTATTATTTTGTTTACCGGTAATTTAACCGAGTTTGAAATAAGCTCATTATAAAATACTACAGTATCATTAACTGAATAAGTATTTTTAAATAAATCATTTAAAATTCTGCTGCCGGATTTTAGTTTAAAGGACCCGGCTCCTTCCATTGAAAAATATACATCATCATAAACAGGAACATAAATGATCCCCATAATGGGTCTATTTTTACAGATTAAAGCGATATTTACTGTAAATTCACCATTTTTTTTAACAAACTCTTTCGTACCATCCAATGGATCAACGAGCCAGAAATACTCCCAATTTTTTCTTTCTTTATGGGGTATATCTTTTCCCTCTTCACTTAAAATCGGGATGTCAGGGAAACTATACTCTAATTCTTTTTCCAATATTTCGTGTGATCGTTTGTCGGCTAATGTTAATGGAGATTCATCCTGTTTATATTCTACATCAAAAGCTGAATTATAGACCGCTAAAATTGCCCTCGATGCCTGCTGAGAGGCCCTTAGACAAACCGTCAATAATTGCTTTAACGGCAAATGGTGATTTATCTGCATGTATTTTACCCTGTTGCCACCCAAATGGATTTAGTATGTGATCCTATTTGTGTAAAAACATACCATTGGAGCCTTTTTGTTCCTGGTGATCGTAAAAACCATAGACAAGCAATAAAATCTCATAATGATTGACAAGTTTACTTGCCTATCTATTTACAAAACTTTCTTTCTCCTTCCTTCTATTCATTTTGTTTTGTCCATCACCAGTCTTTTCATTGTTCTTCTAACCCACACCAGGCTGATCACCGCTCCTATTCCATTGCCGGTAATGATCCCAAACCACACACCGTAAATCCCCCAGTCCAGTAAATGTACATATATATAAGCCATGGGAATCGCAATTCCCGCCAGTCTTAGAATTGTGATAGTCAATGCCGGTACCGGGTTCCCGAGCGCCTGAAAGTTTGAGCGGGCAAGAATCCCGATTGCCGCGAATATAAACGTAAACTCAACGATCCGTGTCTGCCTAACAGCATACCACACTACTTCGTCAATATCAGTAAAAAAGGGATAAATACGTGGAGCAAAAATGACCATAACAGCAGCAAGCACAGACACGACCGCCAGAGCCAGAAGCAGTCCCGCTCTCCAGATGTTTCTGATTCTTCTGAAATTTCCTCTTCCATAATTTTGTCCAACCATTGTAACCATTGCCGAAGCGATTGCAAGAATTGGAAAAATAATCATTTGATCGAACCGGCCGCAGATCGAAAATGATGTGAGAGCACGTTCGTCAATCGACACAACAATCCGGTTAAAAAACAAAAAGCTTACCGCCATGGTGATCTGACCTGCTGTCTGTGGAAATCCGATAGCGGCAATCCGCTTCATAACTCCAAAATCGACATTTTTTAATTTCCATTCAACCTGGACTAATGTTTTTTTCATAAAGAATATTCTTGCAACATAAATGACAGAGACCCCCTGAGAAATTACCGTTGCGATAGCAGCCCCTCTGACTTCAAGTTTCAATAAAAAGATAAATATTGGATCAAGGACGATGTTCATTACCGTCGCGATAATCATGGCTTTCATTACCTTGTCCATCAGCCCTTCACCCTGAAGTATACCGTTGAAAACATGCCCTAAAAACATTATAAGGGAACCGGGAAGTATATAGCGGAAGTAATCCAGGGCATGGATGTAGTAGTCTCCTCTTGCTCCAAGGGCCTTTATCAGCTGTTTATCAAAAATATAACCAAACAGGACAAAGAGTATACCTGCAGTGAGGGCCATTATCAGTCCCGATTCCACGGTCCTGTTCAGTACATTCAGTTCTTTTTTTCCGATAGAACGGGCAACGAGAGAGCTTGTGCCGATGAGTATCCCTGAACAGATTGCAATAATCAGAAAAATGAGAGGGAAAACTATACCGGTCCCGCCCACATAGGAGGGGTCACTTAAATCGATACGGCTGATCCAGATAGTGTCCACAATGCTGTAGAGCAGCTGGAACATCATACCGGCAAAAATTGGAAATGAAAGATTAACAAGGACCCTTAAAATGGGCCCGTCAAACATCCCTTTTATCTCTTTTTCTGAAAACTGCGAATCCTCTTCTTTATGCTCTTTTTCTGAAAACTGCGAATCCTCTTCTTTATGCTCTTCCTGCATATGACCTCAAGAAATACCGGCGGCTTATTATGGTTTTATTTCCGGCTGATAAATTTACCTAATAAAATTCTGTGATATCTTATATAATGGCTGTTCGATTAACTGTTGATCCGGCAGATTATTGACCAATATAATACATGTTTTTCAATATATCCGTCCAGCCATTTAATGCGATCTGTACACGGAGGATTTCTTAAAGGGATTTACTTTAAAAAGGAAGCGTGATTTATGCCGGGAAAAGTTTAAGGCTTTCCCCGGTATTTGATCAAATACTGAATCACCCGGCTGATGTGTTTATGGAATCACGAGCGCCTTCATCGGATTTCCAACCCTGTTTTTTACCTTCTCGAGTGCTGATACCAGTTCTTCCAGCTTGAACTTATGAGTCACCAGGGATTCTACATCTATCAGTTTCGTCGAAATCGCGTTTATTGCCTTCGGCCATGTAAGGGGAGCAAGCCATGAAAACTTGATTGTTTTATCCCAGAAAATTGACTGTAAAGCCGGAACTTCGACAACATCGTTCTCTCCCGGCAGGCCGAAAAACACAATTATGGACCTTCTGCCTGAAATATCAAAGGGTATTTTCATAGATTCAGGGTTGCCCGTTGCCACCAGGACTCTGTCCGCCATTTTACCGCCGGTGAGGTCGGATATCTTTTTCGTAATGTCAGAGGTATAGTATTTTGACGCACTGTCTTTGATATTATAGACATGATCAGCCCCATTATTCTTCGCGACATCCAATCTATAGTCCCTGGTTCCTATCACCACCAGAGTTCCCGCCCCGCTTGATTTAATTAACTGGGCTTGAGCAAGCCCGATAGGACCGGGCCCTATAACAACACAGAAATCACCAAGAGTAACTTCGAGCTTCTGAACCGCGTATATCGCGTCTCCAAGAGGCTCACAAAATGCGGCCTGTTCATAGGTTACATTTTCCGGTAATTTGAACAGTGTCGTGTATTTGGATTTTACATATTCAGCAAAACCTCCATTAACCGATACTCCGGTAACTATTTTTTCTTCACAGAGGTTAACCTGCCCTTTTTTACAGGCTTCACAGGCATTACAGTACTGAAGCGGGTCTACAGCTACCCTGTCACCAACTTTAAAAAGTCCAAGACTTTTTGGTAAATCTCCAAGCTCAACAATCTCTCCGGAAAGTTCGTGCCCTAAAACAAGCGGCCCTTTTCCGTCTGCGGTTTCGAGCGGGCTCATGCCCCAGTAGTAGGCGATGTCGGACCCGCAAATACCACAGGCCTTTACCTTTACCAGGACCTCATCAGGACCTACTTGCGGGATATCTATTTCCTCGTACTTCATATTCAGTTTTTCATAAAATACCATCGCTTTCATTTTGCCCTTCATTTAAAATCCTCCCCCAGGTTTAGTATAATAAATTCACTTCACGGTTTCATACATCTAAATACCGCAGGGTGATAGTCATCCAATTTATTGAATTTGGCTGCAAAAAAAAACCAAAGCCAGTAAATAACTCTAATAATGATTGACAAGTTTACCCGCGCATTTTTTTTTGGCAGGATTACCAGGCCCTGATAATACCTGCCTGGCTACATACCTAACTTTGGAAACAGGTCATCAAGGTATTTTTTTGAATCCTCTGTTATTTCCCACGCGTTTGGCCAGAAACATAGATCAATTGTCCACCATTCAGACGTGTACCCTGCCTTTACTATGGCTGGAATAACCTCTTCGAAATTGATATAGCCCTCACCGAATGGAGCGTGGGTTGATGTGTGATTGTCATGGAGTGAATTATCAGAGTCGATTATATGAATATCACCGATCATCCCTTTTACCATTTCAAAGAACTCTAATTGTCCGCCTTTCAGTACCTCTTTTTCGCCGTACTGCTGAGCACCGACAACTGCACACAACTGTACATGGCATGTATCTACCTGAAGTTTAAAATTATCATCCCCAACATCCTTTACCATCTTTATGATCTCAGTTGT
>DAOVJS010000104.1 GCA_030673105.1 Spirochaetota bacterium | reverse complement strand
GACAATTCTGTTCTTATGCTTTCAAGAATATCCAACCTGTCAAAGAAATATCCAACCTTTAACAATCTATTATTGATTTTAGTTATGCTCCTGGATGGACCGGCAATATATTTCTTCAGCAACCTGCCGCCCATTGCAGTTATAGTTCTATCCAGAATAGAAAGCAGGGTGGCCTGCCCGCTTCCGTCAATCTGGTTTTCGATAAGCTCAAGATGTTTTTTAGTGGCATTATCAATGATGAGGATATCTTCCTTCCTCTTCTCCCTGACCCACCGGATGTGGGATATTTCCCTTTTAATGTTTTCTTTCACATAGGACAGGACCGCGCCGCAGGCTATCATGTCAAGCTCATCCCGTAGCTCCAGAATATCAGGGGTCGCGATTGAAAATTGATTTTTTAACACTTCCTCAGCTGCCGCCGGGCTGAATTGATAATCAGATGTTCCACGAATCATTACATCAGGTTTCAGCCTTTTAAGGTTTTTAAGAAAGAGGGAAAATGGCTCTGTCTCTATGAATGATTCAGGATAAATAATCTCCCTGATGCCGTTGTTCTCTATTTCATTAAGAAGTGTGTCTGTAACATCTTCCTCTGAAATATGGGTAAACAAAAATTCTCCTGTAGAAATATCAAGACACGCGCATGCGAGCCGGATCTTCCCTTTTATAGCACTACCATAAAGCGCTGCAATACAGTTATTTATTTTATTTTTCAGAAGATCCGGATCGGTAATCATCCCCGGTGAAATAATTTCAACGACTTCGCGTTTTACAATCCCTTTCACGTTCACCGGATATTCACGCTGTTCACAAATAGCTATCTTCTGTCCTTCATTTATGAGTCTGGCTATATATGTTCCTGCAGCGTGGTAGGGAAATCCGCACATGGGGATATTATTTCTTTTAGTCAGGGTTATATTCAGAATCGAAGAGGCAGCCACAGCATCTTTTTCGAACATTTCATAAAAATCACCAAGCCTGAAGAGAAGAATAGAGTCCCTGTTCCTGCGCTTTATGCTGTGATACTGCTCCATCATCGGTGTTTCTTTCTTCACTTCACTTCTCTTTCACAATAAACCCCTGATATCCCATATCCTCAAGGGTTTTTTTCATCTCTTCAGCTTCTTTCAGCGAAGCAACAGCGCCGACTCTCACTCTGAAAACAGTTCCGTTTTCGATGACTGCTGTAATGGAATACGCCCTGAATCCTCTCTCCTTTAAAACATAGATAAAATTTTCAGCATTCTTCTCCTCTGAGAATGAGCCAAGCTGGACAGCATAACCTTCTACCACCGCTACGACAGCTTCTCCCTCTTCAACACCTTCTCCCGGCCGCTGCTCCGCTTTATCACCCAATCTATATGTACCGTTAAGAAGGGACTCATCATAAATGCCTGAAATTATTACGGGCTGAAAGTCATCCTCATTGATATTCAGCTCTTCAATGCCCTCCCTGGCTTTTATAGCGAAGAGAGAGCCGGGATAGCTTTGAATTAACCAGTAATAAGCCGAAACGGCATTTTCAATAGCACTTTTTTTCCTATAAAATTGAGCAAGAAGAAGAACCGCCTCCTGCTGTAAAAAATTTGACTGACAAGACCCGATTATCCTTTTTAACAGATCTTCAATATGTTCATACTCATTTAACTCCAGCAGAGATCTTGATAATTCAAGATAATTGCTGACTATTGACTGACACCCGGACGAAGGATCACCCGCAGATAGTTTTTCTATTGACTGCGTGTAGTATGCGGCCGCCCTGTCAAAGTTCTTCATTTTAAAATTTATAATTCCAAGAAAGGTGTATACATAAGGCGTGAAAATCTGGCTGCCCTCTTTTTCATTGTCTTCAATATTTTTAAGAAGGGCTGCCGCGGATTCATAATCCTTCTTTAAAAAATATCTCTTAGATAACTCAAACCGGACGGCATTGATCAGGGGAAAATCGTGATAGTTTTCCAGGATTTCCTTTAAACCGCCTATGGACAGGTCAAGGTCTGCTAAAAGTGTGCACTGTTTGAACCGAATATAAGGTGCTTTTTCAGTGTTCCGGACCTTTTTGTATGCTAAAAAATAATATTTTGAAGCCTGCCGGAAGTTATTTGTATTTTCGAAGCTTTCAGCGCGTTCTATCAGCGTGGAAATAGACTGATCATCGGGGATCAGGTACATATCGCCGCCGGGAAAATAGCTGCTGACTATTTCTTCAGGGAGAAGAAATACAGTATCGGAATGAAGATTTTCTGTCCTCTCCGGTCCGTCAGGATAAGCCGTGGAAGTTAAAAAAAATATACTTGAACATAGAATAACCAGAGAAAATAATAAGCAGAAAACAGGAATACACCTTATTATACCGGTTCTTAAACACCTCATTAAGCCATTCCTTTATTTGAAAAGAGTCGTCCCGGGTCCCCGTTATCAAATTTCCCGGTTTCTGTCCTGTACAATATCTCTGCGCCCCTCAATGTGTTCCCTGATATACCGGTTATCATCACATCTATAAATTCTCCAGCCCGGGCTTTTGTATTCACAACAACCATTTTCCCGGTTTCTGTCCTGCATAGTAACTCTGAAGCTTCCTTTTTGCTCCGCCCCTGTGTCAGAACACTCTTTCTTTTTCCTATTTCATCCCTGTTTTTCTCACAGGATATTCCACGCTGCAGTGTGATTAATTCCTGAAGTCTCCTCTTTGAGGTGTCTTTGTCCACTTTTGCCTGCATGGTTCGAGCCTGTTCAAATGGGCGCTCTGAGTATATGTAAGTAAAAGCATCATCAAAACGTACTTCCCGTATCATATCGAGAGTTTGATTATAATCATCCTCGTTTTCCGTGGGAAACCCGACAATAATATCGGTGGTAATGGACGCCCGCGGCGTGTATTTGTGTATCGCCTCCACTATACTTCTATACAGGTCCAGGGTGTATTTTCGATTCATTAAATTTAAAATCCGGTTAGATCCGCTTTGAACAGGCAGATGAAAATGTTTACAGACCTTTTCAAGAGAAGAAATCCTTCTGACAATCTCTTCGTTAAAATCCTTTGGATGGGATGTTAAAAATCGTATCCACCGTATCCCGTCTATCTCATTGATCTTCTCAAGCAGCTCTATGAAAGTTATGTCATTTATATCTTTACCGTACGCGTTGACATTCTGACCCAAAAGGGTAACCTCAACAACGCCGTCCGCGACAAGGTCTTTAATCTCGGTTATAATACCTTCACTCTTTTTACTTTTTTCCGGACCCCTCAGGTAGGGTACCACGCAGTAGCTGCAGTAATTGCTGCACCCTTTTATTATATTCACCCATGCCCGGCAACCCTGGGCCCTCTCTCCGGTATAAGGAGAAAACCGGTATACATTCCTGTCAACCGCTATAAGGGGCCCTTCCCCCCCGCAGCATTCCTCAACATACCCAGGAATCTCCATGCTGTGATAGGTTCCTGAAACGACATCTATCTCGGGGAATAAACCTGATAACTCTCTACCCCTTTCCTGAGCCATGCATCCCGCCAGAACAATCACGGCATTCCTGTTGTGTCTCTCTTTGAAAGATCTGTAATACCCGAGCCTTCCCAGAACTCGTTCTTCCGCATTCTGCCGCACAGCACAGGTGTTTAAAATTACCACATCCGCGTCATTTACTTTTTCCGCACGTTTATACCCATGTGTTTCAAAAGAGAGTGCTATATCGATTGAATCAGATTTATTCATCTCACATCCATAGGTTTCGATATAGTACCTTTTTATATCCCCCATACATTTTATCCTTTAAATCTTCCTATGTAAAAATAATATTTTTGATTTAAAATGAAAGGAAATTGTCAGCGGAAAGAAAAGGGAAGGAGTCTTTTAATAAAATGATACATTCAAAGAACCGCACATAGGGCATACATGATCACGGCCGAGCTCATCATCATAATCCGGAAAGGCATTTCTCTCAGGGTAAATCTTGTCAGTCCATCGAAAATCACAATCCTCGCAAACATACGTTCTGTTTATAAAGCTTTCAGCCTCGTATTCGTCCGTGTCATCTGCCCCGGGATAATTTTCCTCTTCAAATTCATCCGAGAAATTCATCAAAAGCCCCTATCAACTGTATACCTTATAGACTAATAAATGTCACTCATTTGTCAATAGTTTTTAATAAAATCGATGAAATAATTTTCTATAAACCTGTAAACTTACTATCATCCCTTCCCGGCTTTTTCGGCCGTATATAACTCCGGTTTTTAAACTGCCTGTTTCCGTCTTCAAAATACGAAAGAAACTTATTTATTATTTTAAGGTGCCGGTCCTTCCTGATATCAAGTTTTTTCTGATACGTCAGCTCTTCTTTTATCCTTTGCACCTTGGCCTGACCAAGCAATGAAAATATCAGCTCTTTTTCCATTTCATTCATGGCCATAATTGCAACCGCGATTTCCCTGTCAGGCACTTTCATTAAAATGTTCTGGAGCTTAATTCTGTTTTCATATTTCAATATATTGAGAATTCTTTGTACCGGATCCATCTCCAATCCTCTTCTTGAATAAAGAACAGAATAAGGGAATTAAACAAGAGAGTTGGAATAGGCCCCCGCGATACTGTACTGAACAAAGAGCCATATCCACTGTAAGACCACGATGATAATCAGCATGATTCCAGATCCTTCACGGCCTTTACGCATGTTTTCTGCATTTTGATGATCCTCGGGGAGCCTGTTTACCATTTTTTTTAAACCGATTATTCCGGGAGCAGCGATAACACCCGCCTGACGCCACCCCCCGCCAAATCTCTGTTTAATCCTGCGCGCTTCTTTAATAAATTCTCTGTTTCCCGCAAGGATTGAACCGATATTTTTTCCTTAATTGCGGCATTTTCCATGGCCCTCTCCTCTTTGTTGTAGTGCATAAACACAAGATTTATCTGTTATACAAGCATTAGACATTTTACAAATAAGACCTGATGAAGAGAATGGCATCTCTGAATTGAGATTTTGGTATAGAAATAAGCTTGTAGATATTCAAAAGGTAAAATATTCTGATATAAACATAGTCCAATTTACACTAACAGAAAATTTTCATCTTATTTTACTCCCGGGTTCAATTTCTCTGTCCACACTGATAACCGTAAGCTTAGACCCCTTTGCCGCCGCAAGTAGCATACCCCTGGATTCAGTCCCCATAATCTTCACCGGTTTTAGATTTGAGACGACCACGATTTCCTTTCCACAGAGCTCCTCAGCCTTATAGTAATCGGCAATCCCTGCCACAATTTGTCTTTTCTCATCTCCAATATCAACTACGATTTTCAACAGCTTCCTGGAGCCTTTTACCGGAACAGCCTCCAAAACCTTTCCAACTCTCATATCGATCCTGTTAAAATATTCAATATCAATTAATTCTGTATCTTTCGGAATATCCACTCTGTCCCTCCTGAGAGTTTCTTCTTTAATTTCAAGATCGATCCTCGGAAAAAGACTCTCAATTTTGTTGACTTCTGTGCCCGGTTTTAATTTACCCCATTTAAATATTTCTTCCTCGTCATTCAGCCTATCTATATAATTTAAACCTTCCTCTGAAAAAGCCGCCAAAGCTGTATCTGCCTTGTCTATAATAATTGGAGAAAGTAAGACTGTTACAAGACGAATACCCTCACATGCCGAATAAAGTACTGTCCCAAGCTCGGCCATTTTATTTTTTTTGTGTAGTTTCCAGGGAGCGGTTTGATCAATATATTTATTGATTATACTTATATAGGCAAAAATGGCCGAAATGGCGTTGTTCATCTCGATCCTGTCGATGAAAACTTTAACAGCCTCCGGAAGGGATTTCCCGCTTTCAATAACCTTTCGATCTATGCTGCTTGTGACCGATGGCTCAGGGACCGTTCCATCAAAATATTTTTCCACCATCCCCAGAACCCTGCTCAACAGGTTCCCATAATCATTGGCGAGATCAGAATTAATAGTAGCGGTAAGCATTTCCTCACTGAAATTGGCATCAGAACCGAGGACCATATTCTTAACAAGCACATACCGGAAACCAGCGGACCCGTACTTATCCACCATATCAATCGGCCTTACAATATTCCCCAGAGACTTGCTCATTTTTGTTTCCTGAACAAGCCACCATCCATGGGCAAAAATAGTCCTGGGAAGCTCAAAACCCGCAGATTTTAACATTATCGGCCAGTAAACAGAATGAGTGGTCGTAATATCTTTCCCAACGAGGTGAATATCACAGGGCCACCACTTCTGGAAAGCATCATTGTCTCTGTATACCCCGATTGTACTGATGTAGTTTATCAGAGCATCAAACCATACGTAGGTAACATATTTTTTATCGAAGGGGATCTCAATCCCCCACTCAAGCCTGGTTTTTGGTCTTGTAATACAGAGATCCGAGAGCGGGTTCCTGAGAAACCCAAGGATCTCATTTTTCCTTGTTTCCGGTTTGATAAAATCCGGATGCTCCCCTATATAGTCTTTAAGCCAGTCCCTGTATTTTGATAATTTGAAAAAATAATTCTTCTCTTCAATTGTAATTACCTCTCTCCCGCATGAGGGGCACCTGCCATCCTTAAGGTCTTTTTCCGTCCAGAACCTCTCCTCCGGAATACAATAATTCCCTTCGTAAGTATCAAAATATATGTCACCTCTTTCATAGAGGTAGGTGAGAAGGCTCTGCACCACAAACGTATGTTTTTTATCTGTTGTACGGACAAACCTCGTATAACTTATTCCCAGTTTTTCCCACAGGCTAACAAACCGGGTAACCATCTCGTCACAGTGAGTTTTAGTTTCCACACCTCTTTTCTTCGCCGCTTCCTGGACCTTCAGTCCGTGTTCGTCTGTTCCTGTCGAGAAAAACACCTCATCCCCAAAAAGCCGGTGATATCGGGAAAGGACATCCGCGAGAATTGTCGAATAGGCATGACCGATATGGGGTTCATCATTTACATAATAAATGGGAGTTGTTATATAAAAAGTACCCAAGCGTTTTTCTCCTCTTTTCGCAATATTTCTTCATATAGTATAGAATTAATTTATTTTGTCAAGGAGTTATTGGAAATAAACATATCCGTCTTTTTCAGCAGTTCATCTAAACTTCCGCTTGATATGTTGCCTCCGGGAATTGAGTTGATAAAAACTGTACCATAACTTTTCATCAGTATCCTCCTGTCCAGTATGACGATAATCCCCTTATCAGTCTTTTTTCTGATCAACCTCCCGATTCCCTGTTTCATTTTTATCACAGCAAGAGGGAGGAGGTATTCCATAAACGGATTCCCTCCTCCCGCCCTTATCTGATCAATTCTTGCCCTTGTAACCGGTTCACTCGGTACCTTGAACGGCAGTTTTGTCATTATCACGCACTCCAGGGTCTCACCGGGCGCATCAACTCCCTGCCAGAAGCTCTCGGTCCCGAAAAGTACCGAATGTATATTGTTCTTAAAATCAATCAATAAATTTCCCCTCGAATCGCTCCCCTGTCTAAATATAAAAAGCCCAATTTCCTCAAGCTTATTCTTTATCCTCCCGTACACCTCATTTAATGTTTTATAGGAGGTAAACAAAACAAAAGCCTTCCCTCCTGTTTTTTTTAAGGTCCTCAATATACTCTCTTCAAGGCTGGATATGTAACCGGGATGACCCGGCCCGGCAACATCCGAAGGTATAAGTATCGTCATTTGCTCATCATAACGAAAGGGAGAAGCTATAATTACGCTTATTCCAGAATTAGTCAGAGAAAGCCTTTTCCGTAAAAAATCAAATTTACCGTCAACTGTAAGAGTCGCGCTGGTGAAAACAGCACTATCGGTCTTCCCAACTATCAATTTATTCAGGGCGCTTCCAACATCAATCAATGAAACAACAAGAGCTGTTTCTCTTTTCTTTTCTATCCAGCGGACATAGCTGCTATCCTCTTCATTGAGAAAGATGTCCACTGTCTGAATAATCTCTGTCAGCCGCAGGATAAACCCTTCAATCTGCCTCAGCACCCGTTCATCCATGCTCCCGGCTATTTCCTCTCTCAGCTCAAACAGGCTGTTCGAAAGTCTGCTGCACTCCTTATAAAAAATATCCAGCCGGCCGATAACAATTTTATCCCAGTGAGGGTGGTTCTTTACCTCGTCCGTCACTTCACATACAGCATAATTATTCTGCTGCCGGTCACCATTATTAGAGTTTCTTACAAGATTAAGAAACTCTTCCATGCCTTCAAAGAGATCATAGGCAGCAGCCCTTAACCCCTTCACTCCATCCAGCGTCCTGTTTAGCTGCCGGCTGTATAATGCGTCGCCTTTCCTCAACATATGCATCAAAT